>CAYUZA010000050.1:0-15597 GCA_964449535.1 uncultured Saprospiraceae bacterium | reverse complement strand
TATCAAGGGCTATGGCGACTGCACAAGAGTCATACTCGATATCGCGGATTCCAAACTCTCTGTTGCGGCTTCCTGCCTCAAAAGGTCCTAGAAGTATAGGTCGCTCATTATAAGCAAAGCGACCATAATTATTACCATTGCCTCTAACACTAAAAGAATCTGAACGAATTGTAGAAGCATCAAAATCTAATAATACAAAATATTCTCCTGATTCAAGACACCATATCTTATACCTCGGGGAACTAAGAAGACAGTCTTGTTGCTCTTCTCTGCAACATGGCAAATAGAACTCCCTCGTTACACAGCAATCTGGTCTATCTGAGATACAGACTCTTATCAACTGATAGTCAGACATACGCCTTGGAAGTCTTTCAAGACGCTGTGGTAGACGACCAGACTTATAACTGCCAATAAAACGTTGGTTTACAAATACATCATAATCAACGTCACCTGCTTGATTACTTTCAAAAGTAATCCAAGCTGAAAACCTGCCCTCTTCATCACAGGGCGAAGACTCTACCAATAGTTTTCCAATCTCACAAGGAATTACACTATCGCAAGTCACTGCTTCACGCCGCACAAAATAGGTACACAATGTATCTATTTTATCAGTGAGCAATATATTTAAATCTGTCTGCCCATCGCCAGGAAAAGAGCCAATTCTTATAGGCTGTTGGGCATATGCAAAATAACCCTGCAATATACCATTAACTATAACCCCAAAGGAATCACTTGCATTTCGGGCAGTTACCTCCATATCCAAAAAATAATTTCCAAAATCGTCACATTCACTAGCTTCAATGATTACCCGATCCCAAAAACAATGTAGTGTAGTATCACAATTAACCGGTGTAACAGTATATCCCAGAGCGCACAAGGTATCAATCTGGTCATGCACATAGATAATTACAGGATTGACTCCATCTCCTATGAATGGACCGATCCTTACAGGCACGTCTTGATAATCATGAAATCCAAATCCAATACCAATGGCCCAAATATGAAAGCTATCACTGGTAAAATTTCCTTGTACAGCAACATCCAAATAAAACATATCCAAACTGTCGCATTCTGTTGGAAAAGCTGATAATTCAGTAATCTGGCAATCTTCTTCGAGGTTACATTGTCTGCCCTCAAACAAAAATGAATCCATACAAATAGAATCAACCTCATCAAATACGGTGATAAGAACAGGCTGACCATCACCAGCAAAAGGACCTAGCGGGATAAGTGGGCCGGCATAAGATTGTTTGCCATAAAAAATACCATCAGCAAAAACCAAGCAGGAATCATTTCCGTTTTCTTCCTCAACGACAACATATATTTGATAAAAACCACTTGAATCGCACAAAGTAGCCTCAACTCGAGGTATGTTAATTTGGCAATTTTGGGCTGATAATCCTGTAATGAAAAAGAATGGAGTCAATAAAATGGAAATGAAATTTTTCATATCTCATGAATTTTAACACACAAAATGTTGCCAAAGCCAAAAATATATTGATAAAAGGTCTTTATCTCCCTTCCAATAAGATAATCGGAATCTTATTCCCACACAATTTTTTCTGAACGACCATACCACTCAGGATACTTATTCAAATATATTGCTTCCAGTTCATTTCTTTTTACTTTCAAAGTTGGCGTAAGCAATCCGTTTTCAACTGTCCAATCCTCTTTTAATATGACTACTTTCTCCAACATTTCATGAGCCTCCAAATCCTTATTCGTCTCTACTGCCGAATGTAAGAGACTCGCTTCTACCTCCTGTTTAGACTTTGCTTTACCAGCGGCCGAAAGTACAACCATAGCAATCGGCTGAGGTACCCCCATGCCCACTACGCATACAGTTTCAATATCAGAGTTAGTAGCGAGTGACATCTCAATTGGAGCAGGGGAAATATATTTCCCTTTATCTGTTTTAAATTGATCTTTAACTCTACCTGTAATGGTCAGGAAACCATCTTGATCGACCGATCCTTTGTCGCCGGTGCGCAAATAACCCTCATCATCAAATAAAGCCGCAGTTAGCTCAGGTTCTTTGTAATATCCCTTGGTTAACCCCGGACATTTTACTCTGATTTCGCTTTCATCTGCAATTTTTACTTGAAGGCCTTTAAGGGGGAGACCTACCGTTCCAAAGCGATTTTGATCATTTCGGTTAAAATGTGCATAGACACAATCCTCAGTCATACCATAGGCCTGTAAGACTTTTATACCCAATTTATCATACCATTGTAGCATTTCAACCGGAATTGGCGCAGCACCAGAAAAAATAAGCCCCGCTTCCGTAAGACCAAGTTTTTTCTTGATAGATTTTCGGATCACATTGTTGATGATAGGAATAGAAAGCAGCAAATTGAGTTTTGAAGGAGGGAGTTTTTGCTCGATTTTTTCTCTGAATTTAGCCCAGATTCTAGGCACTGCAAAAAACACCGTAGGTTGTGTATCTGCAAGATTTTGAGCGAATGAATCCAACGTTTCCGCAAAAGAAAAAGTTGCGCCCAATTTAAGCCCTAGCGATTCAATTCCTATTCTCTCAGCAATATGGCTAAGTGGAAGATAAGAAAACATACGATGGGCGAGTCTTGTATCTATTTTCAAATCGCGGATTGCTGCTTCAATCGTAGATTCAAATGCTGCTACACTATGCATTACTCCTTTTGGTTTTCCGGTAGTACCTGAAGTGTACATTATGGTAAAGACTTCGTCCATGTTCCACGAATATGCTGCTTTATCTGTTGGACCTTCTGCCAACCATTCCTCCCATGAACTATCTCCAGCAGTACCAAACATATCTATACCCAGTTTATGAACCCCAATAGGTATTCCAGCTTCCTGGTTTCTGTAATCATCAAGCTTTCCAACAAAAATAGCTTTTGAACCGCTATGCTCTAAAATTGGGCGAATACTGGATGCAGTTAGTGTTGGGTATATCGGAATTGAAATATGACCGGCATATTGAATAGCTAAATCAGCCATCAACCAGTGAGCACAGTTTTTAGACAATATGGCTACGTGGCTTTGGGGTTCAAGACCCAACCTGTCAAATCCAGCAGCAATAGCGCGTATCTCTTTGCCCGCAGCTGAAAAAGTCCATTCCCTATACACACCACCAATAGGCTGTCTTAGAAAAACCGCTTGTGGTTTTGTTTTTTCATGGTCTAAAAACCATTGTAATATTCCGTATCCCATATAAATGTTATATTATGTGAAATCAATTAATGCTTTAACATCGGATAAAATATCCGCTTTCATCAAACGCCCATTTCTTGTTTCATAGACTTAATTTGGCTATCCCATAATTGTACTTGGCTGCCAGAATCACCTTCATCTGAATAATCGGTAATAGTTAAGATTGTCTCATTAGTTATCGGAGAGGTCGAAATTCTATATTCCAGTGTCTCACCTTCATTATCGCCATCTAACCACACAAATTTTAAATATTCGTCTTCAATGTCAACTTCCAATTTTGCCTGCTGAAAATAACCTTGCCACTCAAATGTATATACATCACCCAAGATGTCCACTGAGTCGCAAAACCAACGGACCAAACAGGCAGGTGTTGTTAAAAATGAATACACAATCGTTGGGGATGCTTTAAACAAATATTCTGTTACGACACTTTTTCTCATAATCAAGCTGTATAATTAGGTGAGACAGATACAATAATAGGTGCTCTTCGGGCACAAAGAAAATTAAAATAACTAATTTTCAAAGAATGTAACCGGCTTTTTTTTCAAACTATACCCCACGCCGCATCATGAAGTGTTACTGTAATATAAAGTCTTTTGGAATAATAAGAAGCCCGCTAGGCTAACCTCAAACACATATTAAATATAAATAATTTATACACCATAGAATTACATGTAATTGCAGAAAATCAAAAATTTAGATCGAAAAATGAACTCCTATGGCATGTTATTTGTTTATTAGGGTTATGTAAATAGCTTTAGAATTAAACTGTATTATTAAACGAAAAATTGAATGAGACAACTCAAGATTACCAAATCAATTACTAACCGGGAAAGCCAATCCCTGGAGAAATATTTACAGGAAATAGGCAAAGTAGACCTACTGACTCCCGAAGAAGAAGTTGAATTGGCACAACGTATCAAACAAGGTGACCAGATAGCCCTGGAAAGGCTTACGAAAGCAAATCTTAGATTCGTGGTTTCCGTCGCTAAACAATATCAAAATCAAGGCTTGTCATTAAGCGACCTGATCAATGAAGGCAACCTGGGACTTATCAAAGCAGCCCAAAGATTTGACGAGACAAGAGGATTTAAATTTATATCTTATGCTGTTTGGTGGATCCGCCAATCCATTCTGCAGGCTTTGGCCGAACAATCAAGAATTGTGAGACTTCCATTGAATAAAGTTGGCTCTCTCAATAAAATTAATCGTGCGTTTTCTGAATTGGAACAGGAATTTGAACGCGAACCTTCACCAGAAGAATTAGCCCTCTTACTAGAAATTCCAACGGAAGAAGTAGAAACAACGCTAGGTGTTGCTGCTCGACATGTTTCCGTGGACGCACCATTTGTAGATGGTGAGGACAATTCATTATTAGATGTTTTGGAAAACACAAGCACTCCAGACACAGATGCATCTTTAGAATACAAAGAATCGCTTCGCAAGGAAATTCAACGCTCCCTGAGTACCCTTACGGATCGTCAGTGCGATGTAATTATGCTTTATTTTGGCATTGGCGTAGAACATCCCATGTCATTAGAAGATATTGGCGATCGTTTTGGGCTTACAAGAGAGCGAGTCAGACAAATAAAAGACAAAGCCATCAATAAGCTCCGCTCCGCTTCACGTAGTAAGTTGCTAAAACACTACTTAGGTGCTTGATTGAGTAGGTATTTAATAGGTACAATTCACAGTTCATATTGTTTTTATAAGAAAAGCATCCTTCCCAGGGTGCTTTTTCTTATTTTTGTGCACTATTATTAACTAACACCTTAGACAGGAGTAGAATACCATGAGCGAAAATACTCATCACCGCAATAACGATTATGACACTACCCTCATTTCGTGGAGAGAACAAGAAAAGCAAGCTTTAGAATTGCTCCATATTATTGGTGCCCTTAGGTTTGATCAGTCCGTAGAATTAGTATATTTCCGTAGAGATATTTATGACTCCAGACCTTCAGAATTGTTAAATGAACAATTGGTTTCTCTCAATTACAACAAACATCGCATAGGGATTGATCTTTGTTTGGATATTACCAAATGTATTGCAAACCTTCCCGAATTGCAACCTGCGCGGATTGATATCGGAAAACTAGCGGTAGAATGGAATGAGCAACAAAACAACTATTCCAGTCTGGATTTCTTCATAAAAGATAAGCTACAGGATTTTTTTGGCCATTCAACAGTCAAGATACAGCCTCGAGATGTGGTATTGTATGGTTTTGGACGCATTGGGCGTATCGCTGCACGCAGAATTGTAGAACAGACGGGAAGAGGTGAACAATTACGTTTAAAAGCCATCGTAATTCGCCCCCAAATGAAAGATAAGGTGCAAGAAGCTGAAAAAAGAGCAGCATTGCTTAGGACCGATTCTATACATGGTAAATTTCGTGGCACGGTAGAAGTAGTTGAAAATGGAGAAGCGTTGCTCATAAATGGTAATCGTGTAGTATTAATTTATGCGTCTTCCCCTTCTGAAATCGATTACACCAGCTTTGGCATTCAAGATGCATTACTTATTGATAATACTGGCGTATGGAGAGAACGTGCAACTCTAGGGCAACACATCAGGCCAGGCATTGCTAAGGTACTTTTTACAGCTCCAGGCAAAGATATTCCTAACATAGTTTATGGCGTAAATCACTTGAGCTATGATGTGGACAAGGAAAATATCATGTGTGCCGCATCCTGTACAACGAATGCAATAGTGCCCGTAATTAAGGTTATTGATGACCTATTTGGCATATCAAAAGGACATATAGAGACCATTCACGCATATACCAGTGATCAGAATCTCCTAGACAATTTTCATAAAAAACCTCGCAGAGGAAGAGCAGCTGCCATTAACATGGTGCTAACCTCTACCGGTGCGGGAGAAGCTGTAGCCAAAGTCATGCCTCATTTGGATGGTATCCTTACAGGCAACGCAGTAAGGGTTCCTACACCCAATGTTTCCTTAGCTATTATGAATCTTACCTTGAACAAAGCTACCTCAAAAGCCGATATAAATCAAGCTCTAAAAGAAGCCTCGCTGCATGGAGATCTAGTGGAGTTAATCGATTTTTCGACATCTGAAGAGTACGTCTCCAGCCATGTGGTTGGGACTACTTTTACTTCTGTTGTCGATGCTCCGTCTACTATTGTTTCAGGAGATGGACATACCGTTACACTTTATGTTTGGTATGACAATGAATATGGCTATACCTGTCAAGTAGTAAGACTGGCCAAGCATATGGTCAAAGTAAGAAGGAAGGTGTACTATTAACAGGGTCAAATCCCATACTTTTTCAGCATTTTCAATTATTTAAATGCCCAAGTCAGCCCCCTACTATTCAAAAAAAGGATTAATACAAATATTGTTTCCGCTCACTTTTATAGCAGCAGGAATATTACTAATCTTGTTTGAACAATATCAATTTGGAGATCTATACCGCAAATTATCTGCCAATGAATGGGCCAATTTGAAATCCAAAAATATTGCTACCAGATGGCTAAAAAAACGATATACTGGAGAAATATCAATAGATTCACTTGTCACTTGGCCAATACAATCCTGGCCTAAAATAGATTCTTCGATCCAATTCATACCAAATGCCCAAATAAACACTTGGCAATCGACGCAATCATGGGCTGAATCAAATTATTTTGGTCTGCGCCTTAGAAAAATACAAGAGTCTTGGATTGTTACAGATGTGGCTAGACAATCACCTGGATATGAGACGGCATGTCGCCCTGGATTGGTGTTACGTAATCCTTCATCGTTATGGAAAATAATGGGAAATAATGTTGTTGGTGAATTTGAAAATCAAAAAAACATGGGACCAATTTCAATAGCGTTTTACAACCCTAAAACTGACACTTCACAGGTTATTGAACTTTCAGGTAATGCTCTTGAAAAGACTTATCTCTCTAATGTTATCCTTCATAAGCTTGATTCCAACACTTTTTATATCAAGCCAAATAAATGGGAACCTAAAACTTACCATGGTATTATGACCTCTATGGAAGAATCCGGATATCTTAATAATCAGCACAATAATATATTACTTGATCTTAGATCCGTTGGTGGTGAGGATATTGCTGAAGCTGCAAAACTGCTAAGCCAGTGGTCTAATCAAAAAGGCGAATTGCTTTTCAGTATAGAGGGTTCAAGATTTAAGAAAATGGCATTCACTTCTACAGGGAAAACGTTTACGGAGTGGGGCAAAATTGTGCTAATTATCGATGAATACAGTGGCCTGGCATCTGCTTCAATAGCAGCTGCCTCAATGGATAAAAATAACAGAGAAGTTATTGTATTAGCACATCCTCAAAAACATAGATTTTCAGAATCAATCAATTTGCCTGATGGTAGCATTTTGCAATTAAAGCTTGCTGATGTGTTCCTTTCCGATGGGCAAAATCCCTATGAAAGGTTGAGTGAATTGCATGAAATTGGCATTAGTGAAAAGCATTTGCCGGGTTGGGATTCAATAGCCTTATCTGCCGCTTGGGAAATATACAAAAATGATCAATCCATAATTTCAGGTAAAGAAGATATACAAAACCTATTAGCATCAACATACCCTATATTTACTGAAAAACTGGTTCAATTTTCCAACGGATCTTTTGAATCCCATGAAGAAAAAGTTAAAAAAATATGGGTATCCAGAGCTTTTTTTTATTGGGTAAGTTTACACAAGGGAGAACAATGGGTAACTGAAAATGCATATTTGTATGATCCAGTTATTTTTAATGCATATGACATGATTAAAAACAAACCGTCCTGGCAGTAACAAAATGCAATTAACGTCTTAAAAATATCAACTCACCCTTAGGAGAAAATCTAATTAACATGGAGGGCTCGCCCGCAGTTCTATCTGTTTGTCGATGTTTGACCACATAGTCCACACTTGCTAAAATTTCTGAGCTAATCTGACCGAAATTTTCAGGAAAGGGTTCACCACATACATTGGCAGCTGCAGAGACTATTGGACCACCGAATGCCTCTATCAATTCAATACAAAAAGGATCTTTGACCACCCTAATCGCTATAGAACCATCTGCAGCTTTATGGACATCGGGTAGCTCCACAACATTATCATAAAGAATGGTGACCGGACGTTCATGGTACGCAAGTAAGGTTTCGATTTTAGGGTGAAGCTGAGTCACATAATGTTTCAACATTTCAATCGAACTTACCAGTAGAACAACTGGCTTATCAGCTGGTCTATGCTTGATCGCAGAAATACGTTCAATCGCCTGAAGATTCATAGCATCACAACCCAACCCCCATATGGTATCGGTAGGGTATAAAATAACACCTCCCGACTTCAATAGGGATACCATTTTCCCCAAATCATCTCTTTCCATTCTACTTGCTGTGTAAATTCAATGCAAAATAAAAGGAAATTTTTCAATTGAGTGCTTATACTCCCAATTAGCATGATAGTCAAGACCTTTTTATTAAAAACACCTCCATATATGCAAAATAAAAATGCATTATTAGCACGAAAGACCAATATTTGATTTAATTACCAACAGAACTTTGCGGGAACAACCATCTTAAAATGCTGTTTCGTAAAGACACACCTTTAATCGCTCCATGCCTAGCGTTTTGTTCGGGCATCCTGTTATGTGAGTCAGCAGGAATTAGTTTTCCCAAACTGATTATTACGCAGTGTCTGTTTTTATTGTTTATTACCTTAGTTAGTATTTGGAGACAGTTGTTACATCTTCCCACTATTGTTTTGCTCCTATCATTTTTAAGTTTAGGATATATAAGGACTGAATTTCAAGAGCCTAAACTATCACAAATGCACTTTAGCGAAATTGCTAAAAAAAATCCTGATTCAAGTGTTGCTTTAGAAATCATTGATTGTGCGACAAATGAAAAAGGAAACTATACCATAACAGGAAAAGCCGTTCAAGTTTGGTTGCCAAACCATAAAGGGCAAAAAGCTGTTGGAAACATTTGGGTATGGGCAGATAAAAATAGCTGTAATGCTTGCCCTTTGCCCGGAGATACGGCAATTATTCAATCTCGCCATATTACACCTGTCAAACCGGAAACAAACCCATTTGCCTTTAATTTTCAAAATTTCCTGAAAAGAAAAAAAATCCTACACCAAGCATTTTTAAGGGATGAAAATATTGTCATACGATCAGGTACTCATTCGTACTCCATTAGAAGAGCCTGCGAAATTATCAAACAAAAAGCCTTAAGATTCTTTTCCAAACACATTAAAGGAAAGCAAGAGCTAGCGGTAATAGCTGCATTGGTCCTTGGCCATAAACAATGGCTGGATGAAGAAACTAGACATAATTATGCACAGACTGGGGCCATGCATGTTTTGGCAGTCTCCGGACTACACACTGGAATAGTTGCAGGCATTTTTTTAGGTATTACCTCTTTTGTGCGCAGCAGGCATCCCTTATTTAACATTTTTCGGTTCCTTATTGCAATAGCAGGAATCTGGATTTTTGCCTTGATTAGTGGCATGGCACCTTCTGTGACAAGAGCAGCCATCATGTTTTCCTTATTTCTATTCGCAAAATTGATATTAGTACGCACAGTCAATGTTTACAATGTATTAGCATGTGCAGCAATATGTCTGCTACTATTTGATCCCTATTTGCTTTATAATGTGGGATTCCAATTGTCTTTTACAGCCATGTTGGGTATTTTCTTTTTTCAAGCCTACTTCTCTAAAGCTGTGTTTTGGAATTGGTCGCCTCTACAAAAAATATGGGAACTAATCACGCTGAGTATTAGTGCACAACTTGGCACCTTGCCTTTAACACTTTATCATTTTAATTTGATACCCGTATTTGGCTGGCTAACCGGAATATGGGTAGTTCCAGCTGCAGGAATTATCATGTCATGCAGTTTATTACTTCTGTCGGTCGCCCCGTGGTGCGAATCCATTGCAGGTGCGATAGGCCATCTATTAAGTATAATTGTAAGGTTGCAGAATCAATCTTTAGAATGGGTTTCAAAATTTCCAAATGCGGTCCTTTCGGATTTGTGGTTTAACCAAATCGAACTTATACTAATTGCAGTGGGTGTAGTCTACCTAGCTATATTTTTCAATGTAAAAAAGGGGGTATATCTAAACTTAGCGTTGATATGCATTGTATTTGTGTGTTCTTCTTCTTGGTACAGAGTCTTTAATCAAGAAAAGCAATCCATTGTAACATACTATCCATCGGGTAGAAAAAACATAATAGATATTTATCGGGGTAAAAAATGCTACTGCATCACTGATTATTTACAGTCAGATGAACAGTTGAAGCGCCAAGTATATAAGCACAGACTATCTTACGGTGTAGATAATTGTGAACATATCAAGGCTGACCAAATATCCAAAATCAATCATGACAGTCAATTGAAAAATAAGCAATACACCAATGGTCGGGACACAATTGATGTTTATTCAATCTTGATGGACATCAAAAATGGCAGCAATACCATATCTGAATATCAAATTTTTACTCATTAAAATAGATTGTAAAATCAATACAACATGAAGAGACCCATTGAATATCACATGAGATTTAATAAAGCAGAACGCCTTGGGCTAATCATTATACTTTCCTTATTTTTAATGATTTATATAGTAAAAAGTATTTATGAGTGGCAACACCAAAACCAACCTGAATCATTAAAGTCTACGTTCATAAAAGATAATGAACCGTCAACAAAAGATGATGTAGCACTCACAACATTAGGCCCAATTGATCCAAACAAGGTTACTAGAGAAGAACTTCTTAGGTTGAAGTTACCCGAAAAAACGATCAAATCATGGATTAATTACAGGCTTAAAGGCGGTGTTTTCAGGAAAAAAGAGGATGTGAAAAAATTGTACCACCTTACAGATGAAGATTATAAGCGACTTGAACCTTACTTATTTGTGCCAAACAAAAATAACCATTAAAATTTAAGTGCAACTAAAAAATCATTTGTTTCGTCGCATACCAAATTAAGAGATTCAGTATTTAATCCCAATGATATTGATGTGGCGACATTGAGAAAAATGGGTTTTGGAGAAAAAGTGAGCGAACGCTGGACAAAATACGTAAAAAAGGGTGGCCGCTTTAGAGAGGAAAACGATTTACTAAAATTGTATCATATTGATACTTCATTGGTAAAATCATGGTCAAAAAACTGGATTTTCACCCAATCAGATACTTTAGTAACACCTTCAGATATCAAAAAACATCCAACACGAATAGAAAATATTTCTTTAGAGATTAACTCAGCCAGTGAGCCTGAGTGGCAATATTTACAGGGCATAGGCCCTGGCTACGCAAGACGTATTGTCACATTTAGGACCAAGTTGGGCGGATTTAATTCTGTTGATCAGGTCAGTGAAACATTTGGCTTGCCTGACTCTGTTTTCCAGCAAATAAAGCCTATGCTCCGCATTGAACAACCTCCAAGCAAAATAAAAATCAATTTGATCAAACCAGAAGAATTAGCAAAGCACCCTTATTTTCCAAGCCGTAAAGCACATTTAATTTGTAATTACAGGGATCAACATGGGCCTTATCAAAGCCTAGAATCCATCTATAAAATCCAAGTATTGGATTCAGCTTGGTTAGAAAAGATAAAACCCTATTTGGATTTTTCGTTGGAATAGAGTTAAATCAAGAAGGATTCAAGGCACTATACCGTTCAACAAATTCCTTCATTTCCTCTACCATCTCAGGAGATCCAATGACAATACTTGATCTTTGGTGTAATTGGGTGGGAGGTATATCTAAAATTCGCTTTAGCTTAGCATTGATGGCCTTCCCTCCAGCCTGTTCCACAATAAATGCCATTGGGTTACACTCATAAATTAATCTAAGTTTACCTTCTGGAAACTTTCTGGTGTTTGGATAAAGAAATATTCCGCCTTGAAATAGTATGCGGTGTATATCTGAAACCATGGAACCGATATACCTCAATCGCAAATTTTGATCACTGCATTCATCTATATATCGCCTCATTTCTAAATCAAACTTTAGATAGTAGCCCTGATTTACAGAGTAGTACAAACCTCTATTAGGTATTCTTATATCCCTGTGAGACAAACAAAATTCACCAATTGATGGATCAAGTGTAAAACCATTTACCCCATGTCCTGTAGTATATACCAAAATGGTTGAGGTGCCATAAAGGACATAACCTGCAGCAACCTGCTGGTTGCCTGTTTGCAGAAAGTCTTCTTGAGTGAGAGGGGCACCCACTGCAGATATACGCCTGTAAATTGCAAAAATAGTACCGACAGATACGTTGACATCTATATTAGAGGAGCCATCCAAAGGGTCCATTAATACAACATATTTGCCCATGTTCTGACCACTCTCGTCAAACGAAATAAAATCCTCATTCTCTTCTGATCCAACACCTGCGCATTCGCCGCTATTCCGAAGGCAGTCAATTAGCTTTTCATTGGCATAAACATCAAGTTTTTGTTGCGCTTCACCATGGGTATTTGCACTACCTTCTACACCCAAAATATTGACTAATCCAGCTTTGTTCACCTCTCGATTCACAATCTTTGCTGCCACACCGATATCGCGCAGCAATCCTGTTAACTCACCTGTTGCGTAAGAAAAATCCTTTTGACGCTTAATGATGAATTCGTCAAGGGTTACGATGCGGTTTGACATTTCCATTGGTATATAATAATGAGGTTAAAGCAAAGATACAATTTGTAAACGTCATGTTGAAAAAGAGCAAAAAAAATATGTGGTAGCCCAAATCACTCAGGGAGCTCCATGAAGTACGCATAGCCAAGCTAGCTGACCTGCATGTACTCCTTCGTGTCGAATAGCATGTCGAATTAGACCTCGTCTTGAATCCTCCGTGCTGTAAGCAAATCCATATACAGAAGGTATGGACAGTGCCTTTTCATCGAGTGACCTGATGTAATCCAACGATTTTTCGTGTACTGCCTGCTGCAACATTAAAATTTCATCTATGGTTGGTTCATGTAATGGTAATTCTCCACTGCTGCCTATACTGAAAGCACCGGCCCATGGGATCGAAACCCTTTCTCCGCCAATAGCCTGCAACATAAGATAATTTTGAGACACTGCTAAATGCCCCATAATCCAGCAAGCGCTGTTCAACTCTTTTCCTTGCTCACCAGCAGGAAATCGACGATAAATATCGAAGCCATTCAATCGTTTAAAATAATGGAGCGTTAGTTTACGCATATCATCCATTGTTTCTGCCAAAGTTTCAGCCTCTGTTTTCATGTACTACATTATTTAATGATAATCATAGTGTGATTTCAACCCATCAAGCACCTTCTCCAAGTATCCAACTTGGTTTGGGGTTTCTAAGTTGGAATTTATCGATTACATGTCGCTTTAAGTGGTCAGTAGCCTCTTGGATATCATCCGTAAATAAAAGCAAATCCATATCAGAAGGGCTAATAGTGCCCTCAGTTTTCATGTGTTCAATCATTCGAATGGTATCCTTATAATAGTCGGTACCCATTACAATAATAGGAAATCCCGCCATTTTTCCTGTCTGAATGAGCGTCATGGATTCGAATAACTCATCCATAGTTCCAAATCCACCAGGAAAAGTAATGAAAGCATAAGAGTACTTCACCAGCAGCACCTTACGAACAAAAAAATAATGCATATCCACCCATGAATCTAAGTAGGGATTCGGTTTCTGCTCAAAGGGTAAAACTATATTACAACCAATCGACCTCCCACCAACATCTTTTGCTCCACGATTGCTGGCCTCCATAATACCTGGACCCCCACCTGTCATTACGGTAAATCCTAATTTAGCAACTTCACGAGCCATCTCCCGCGCCATAATGTAATATCTATGATCTTCTCCGAATCGCGCAGAGCCAAACATGGTCACGCAAGGACCTTTAAAAGCGAGACTACGGAATCCTTTTATGAATTCAAACATTACTTTTACTGAAAAAGTAAATTCTTGCCATCGGGATCTTGGTCCTTCTAAAAATTGGATTTCCTCTTTAATAAATCGTTGCGCATTGTTTTTCATAAGCATATAATTACTTTCAAAAATAAGTCATTAGCTTTGCAACACCTACTAAATCTCAATTGTTCTTAAAACAAAAACATCATGCTAAAAGTAATCGGTCTGGCCATTCTCATGGTAGCTCTTGCTTGGGTCCTTTTTTCGGTGAGAATATTATTTTTAAAAAACGGTCAATTTAAAGGCACTTGTGCCAACAACAATCCGTTTATGCAAAAACAAGGCGTTACGTGCGGAGTTTGTGGAAGAAAGGCAGGAGAAGCCTGCCAAGATGACAAAGAACAGCTTGAAAAAGTGGTTTAATTTCACTCAAATACATCTTGAAGGACAAAGGCCTGAAAACCAGGCGTCATAGTTGTCCTCAATCCTTGCTCGCCATCATCAGAAATAAAATAAGCCTCTAAACCAAGCGCTGAAGCTAAAGACAGCGCTTTTTCCTCTCCTAGTATTAAAAAGACTGTTGCATATGCATCAGCAGATGTGGCATCTTTAGTAAGAACACTTACGCTCAACAATGAATGACTAACCGGATATCCTGTAAATGGATCAATAGCATGGGAATAGCGTTTACCATTATCAACACGAAATTTTCTATAACTTCCCGAAGTTGCCAAAGCCATATCCTCCACATTAAGAATAACCTGCAATGGCCTTCCATTTGGGTTTTCAACAGGTTTGTCAATACCAATTCGCCAAGGCTTATTTGATTTATTTAATCCAGCAGTGCGAACTTCCCCACCCACTTCAACCATATACCTTGTCATACCTCTAGATGATAACCAATCCACAATCACATCAACGGTATAACCTTGGGCAATGGCATTAAAATCAAGTTCTACGCCATTATTAGGCAAAAAATATGGAACTGATACTTCAGGCAAGGACAAGCTCCCAAAGATCTTTTTTTGAAGCAAATTATCTACTTGTAAAGAATCAGGTAGTGGAGTAGTGCCTTTAAATCCAAAACCCCATGCTTGAACCAGTGAGCCAACACTTGGATCAAAATATCCCGAAGATTCATTGAATGCATCCAAAGAAGATCTCCATACTTGCACGAAGTGTTTATCAGGTATAATAGTATCGCCAGAATTGAGTCTAGATAACAAACTCGTGGAGACCCAAGCAGAAAGAGAATTATCAATTACTTCAAACAATGAATCTATACTTTTATCTGCATCAGCGATATTTTCTCCAAGATAAACTATTCTATAGGTACTTCCTTGCGCCTCACCTTGTAGCACATGTTCTTCGAGCGTCGGAGAAATACAAGCGGCCAAGCTGAAAAGCATGGCCGCTGCAATAAAAGTCTTAAAGTTCATATTGAAAATCAATAACAATACATAGAAAGGAGTCCATTCAGCTATTACCCACCAAAATCATCAAAAGCAATCATTTCAGGTGGAACA
>CAYUZA010000049.1:0-15763 GCA_964449535.1 uncultured Saprospiraceae bacterium | reverse complement strand
CTTGGAAGCATCTCTTGAAGCTATAAAAACCGGAGCTGTTGTGGGTATGCAGGATATGGGAGCTGCAGGAATCACTTGTTCTACCTCCGAAATGAGCGCTAAAAGCAACACAGGCATGATTATAGACCTGGACAAGGTTCCAACTCGTCAACCCAATATGAAGCCTTTTGAAATATTACTTTCAGAATCACAGGAACGTATGTTAGTGGTTTGCCAGAAAGGAAAAGAGGCTGAGCTACAAGCCGTGTTTGACAAATGGGATCTGGAGTGCGCCCGAATTGGAGAAGTAACAGATACAGGGACTTTGGAATTTTTTGCCGGTGGGGAAAGAGTAGCGCACGTACCAGCTGAACCCCTTGTACTCGGTGGGGGTGCACCCGTTTACGATCGTGAATATAAAGAACCAGCGTACATTCGGAATCTAAAAGATTATAAGGTTGACGATTTTTCGGAACCGGAATCTTACGTAGAAACCGCAAAAGCTGTTTTCAGCTCATTGAATATTGTTTCGCGTAATTGGATTACAGAACAGTACGACTCTATGGTGAGAACCAATAATATGACCACCAACAAACCTACGGATGCAGGGGTGATTCGTCTAAAGGGAACCGAAAAGGCCATTGCCATGACAGTGGACTGCAATAGTACTTATGTCCATGCCAATCCGTACAAAGGGGCTATGATTGCAGTTGCAGAAGCAGCGAGGAATATAGTGTGCTCCGGTGGTTCACCTTTGGCGGTAACTAATAATTTAAATTTTGGGAACCCATATAATCCTGAAGTCTATTGGCAGTTTGTCTATGCGGTAAAAGGCATGGGCGATGCCTGTCGTAAATTTAATACACCTGTTACAGGGGGAAACGTAAGCTTTTATAACCAATCCAACATTCAGGGACGAACAGAACCTGTAAACCCAACTCCGACTATTGGGATGATCGGAATTATAGAATCGCTTAATTTGCACACGGGGTTGGCATTTTCGCAAGAAGGTGATATAATATTATTACTTGGCGAAAATCCGGCCGATATCAACTGTTCAGAATATTTACGCAAAATAGTCGGTAAAGATGACTCATGCGCACCTTATTTCAATTTAGATGCAGAGCTTAATATGCAAAAAAGCTTGCACTCTTGTATTCGAAAAGGATGGATCAAAAGCGCACATGATATCAGTGAGGGTGGAATTTTTGCTGCGCTACTCGAAAAAGCTATCCATAGCGATAGTGCTCTAGGGTTTGAGGTTACCTCAAGCACAGACATGCGCAAAGATTTCTTCCTATTCGGAGAAGCACAAGGGCGGGTTTTGGTCACTGTTTCGGAAAGCCATGTAGAAGATGTGGTCGAAAAATGTAGAGAAAAAGGAGTGCTAGCGCGGAAAATCGGAAAAGTGACTCAAGGATTATATCTTATCGATGGAGAGTCATTTGGCAGTGAAGATGATTGGAAAGCCATTTATCTAAATACATTAAAAGAAGTTTTGGAAGCCCCTGCTACGACGGCATAATTACAGAAGTCACAATTAAAGATTAGTTAAATCGTTAAGCTTAAAACACACTAAGTCATGATATTAAAAGGAAATTCATCCCTAATGGCTACTATCGCTATGAGTATTTTGCTTGCCATTGCTTGTGGTTCTATATCCGCCCAGAAAAAAACCAGCATAAAAGGTAAAATTGAAGGTGCTGCTGGACTGCAGGTTATGTTGGAAAAAGTGAATGGGGACAACAGCACCAGTCCGGTTGGCAAAGCTGAATGTGATGCGCAAGGTAATTTTAAGCTAGAAAATGAACCACCCTTGGTAGAAGGGATTTATATTTTTAAAATTGGGGCAAAACAATTTATGACCATTATTGGTTCAGAAGATCGAAATATCGAGTACAAAGGTAATATTGCGGATATTGATCGTTTTCAGTATGAAGCATCAGGATCTACAACAGCCCAAGTGTATGCAGAAACCCTCAAAAAAGTAGTCAATCAACAAATGGGGTTTGATGAGTTGAAAAAAATTATTGAAACTACCCCAAATGCCATCGTAGCCATGCAACTAGCCCTGCAAGGTATAGGTCCGTCTGCAGAAACCGTGCCTATTTTGAATGCGGCATACGAACGCGTAAAAAAAGAAAAAGCTGGTCATGAATTAAACCAGTTGTACGCGGGTGTTATGGCCCAGTTTGAGCAGCAACTTGCGCAACAACGAGCTGCTGAAAAAATTCAGGTAGGACAACCCGCTCCTGACATTTCTCTTCAGGATCCCAATGGAAAAACCTATAATTTATCTGATTTAAAGGGGAAAGTTGTACTCCTTGACTTTTGGGCAGCGTGGTGCGGACCTTGCCGCAGAGCCAATCCAAAGGTGGTAGAGCTATATCATAAATATAATACAAAAGGATTTACTGTGTTCAGCGTGTCTTTAGATGGTGTTGATGAAAGTACGCGTAGTAGACTTAGTGGCGATCAGGCACAATTAAAGGTACAAATAGATGGCCAACGCCAAAAATGGGTGGATGCAATCGCTAAAGATCAGCTGGTGTGGCCTTACCATGTTTCAGATTTGAAAAAATGGGACTGTGCTCCCGCCCGCGAGTATGGTGTCAAGGGAATACCCCGCACATTCTTGATTGACCGGAGCGGAAATATTGCTGCTATTAACCCTAGAGATTTGGAATCGGTTATCGTATCGGCCCTTGAAAACTAAAGAAACAAACATTTAACCTTGGTATAATTCGCTAACCGACAAGTAGTGTATTGCATACCAAAAGATTAGCTGACTATCATTATTTATAGAAATGTTAGCTGATTGATTTACTGGCAAATATTTTACTGAAAGGGAGCTATATATAATTACCTACTAGCTGTTTTCTCGCAAGCCAGGTATTTGATTTTGTCGTTTTCAGTGGAAAACAATTAAAATGCCGGTAACACATGGTTTCAATAACGAACGGCAATAGGTGAGCACCCGAGAGGCTGTTTGTATTTAATGCTCACTGGTTTTGAGGCTACCTAAAAACACTAATAATCTTCATAAGAATAAAAGTCAAAAAGGAACCGAAATACCATTTCGTTTCCAAAATAGCATATATATTGATTCAAAAACGTAAACATTTTAATACAAAAAGGATGTCAAATCCAACGAATCAAACAATAACAAAGAGTAAAGGATAAAAAAAACTACTCCTCTTCAGCTTTCGCTGTATTGTCTGTGGAGACATCAACGCTTTCTGCTGCCGGTTCAGGTTCTGGCAAAACAGGTTCGGATGCCTGTGCCGCTTTTTTGGGACCTCTGGACTTTTGCAAATTTTCAGCAGCTTTGACAAGTTTTTCCTCATCTTCCTTGCGCTGTTCTGCATTTGCTTTTATCTCTTCTGCAATTTTTAATTCTGCCATTTTTTTGGCTTCCTCCATCAATCGCTTACTTTCATCCTTGTCTTTAAGGCGCTGGCTTTTTTCCTTCAATTCTTGCTGGGTTTTGATCATATCGTCCAGTTTTGCCTGCTTACTGGCCAATCGCTCTTGTACCATCATTCGTTTAGCAGCTTTTAATTGCTCTTCCAGAATACCAAATGGACTGTCTGAAACTTTAGAAAGTTTTTCCAACTCCTTTACATCCATTTTGATGCTATGCTGCATGCGCTTTACCACACCATCCAAACCCTGTAAACGATTTTCAATACGAGCTATCTGGTTTCGTTCAGCATCTGAAGCCTCACCAAATCTCATTTCTTTCACTTTCTTAAACCCGGCATCAATACGATTCCATATTTTTTTGCGGTGATCCCGAAGCATATCGGCATCATTTATCTCTTTCTGCAATTTTCTTAAATCTTCGAAAAGCATTTGAAGACTGAGTCCCTTTTCAATCTTAGCTTCGATCTCATCCAAACGGGCAGAAAAATTATCCAATATGCCTTTCGACTTATCCGTCATTACTTTATCAAATGATTTGCGCTTTTCTTTCAGCGCATCGAATAAACCATTAGTGAATTCGCGCAAATCTTGCGCATGAGATCTCAGAAGATTTTTCTCATAAATTTGCACTTGTATCTTATCCCAGAAATTCTTGAGATCGTCCCATACCTTTTGCTCATAAGCCTCCAATTCCTCGACTTTTTCTCGAAGTTCATCTACCTCAGACTTATACACATTGTACAAACGGGTAGACAAAACTATAAAATGCCATTCCGTTTGGGCGCGTTTTAACACATCTTCTTTATCTGTAGTGTACCCCTCAGGAAGTATGCTCTCCAGCATACTTAAATCAGAAACTATCTTATGAAACTCTGCTTCAATATCGACATTGTCCTGCTCTTTCCAATTTTTAAGCACGACATTCTCCAAATCTTCGGTGACCTGGTCTTCATTAAATACAAGCGTCTCGACTTTGTTTTCCTGTTCATTCAGACTTACAGCAAGTAAAACTCGCTTTCCCTGGGGATTCTTACCCCAAATTACTAGCTTAGATTTCATGGGTACAAATGTTAAATAGGCGGCAAAAATAACGCCAATTTAGTATTGATTAAACTTATTTGTAATAAAAGAAACGAATAAATGTAAAACTATTGGAGTGAAATAAAATCAATGGAGTTAATCAGCACCGTCTAATCTCGCTTTAGCTATTGCATATGAAGCAACTTTTTTACCTTGTTCTAAGCCCGCATCTGCATCAAATCTGTAATGAATTCCGCCGTAAATTCTAGACAAGGCAGCTTCTTCTGCCCAACTTTTGCAGTAAGCTGCTTCACTTGGAAAAACGTAAGAAAGGACCTCCGCTGCAGCTGCGGAAAAGGTACTATGGCCTGAGGTGTATGCAGGAAAATTAGGCGTTCCTAAAATTGTCTTGAATCCACTTATAGTTTGAATAGGCCTTGGATAATGATAATAATACTTCGTTTCCCAACACGCAATACCAGCATCTTGCACTGCCATATTCATGTAAGCAAAAACGCGAGCCGAACGGAGTGGATTTAAGCGATTTTTTATGCACAACCTTTTCGCCAACTTATTCCAATGGCCAGGAGGTGTATAAGATCCTAAGCCATCTTCCCACCAATTGGCAATTCTTCGCTGCTCAGAAGTTAAATTTTTAGCTATTCGCTCCAACTCTTCAACGTTTTGCAAAAATTCTGGTGACCCAAGTGCTGGAGGCGGTGCAGATCGCACTGTCGCAACATCATCTACATTCCACATTTTTACATTTCCATATAATGGGACTAATCCAACCGGTCGCACCGGATTTTCCATATTTGCCCAATTCCAACCAAATTTTTGGAAAGCCGCATCTCTAATAGAATCTGAAACCGCCTTGGAAGTCTGCGCTTTACTCATTCCATCAGTCGAGGCTCTTTGAAGAACTCGGGAGGTAATTTGTTCTCCAATCTGTACTCCGGCACTTATATCTTGCGATATATAAAAACCCGAATGTGCTAATGAATTGAGGTGATCGTTGTATAAACTATCCAAATAGTTCGCCTCAAGCGGGAACATAGACTTCAACACTGCTTTTGAAACCTCAGCGACAACGGAACCCTCACAAGGAAATGGGGGAATTTGGTTGTCGCGATAAGAAAGCTCAATGGCAGGATAAACGGTATGATGATGCTTTCGCTTGTGTAAATATTTATAATGCCATGCGGTAATCAGTCCGTCAAACTGCGCCACACTCAAATGTGCCAGCATTCTGGAAGTATATGGAGGGTGGGAGAATGGGAATTTTGGCGGTCCTTGCGGATTTGCAGGATTGGGCAGTGTATATGATCCATCAGGATTAGGTGGCGGTATCAAATTGTATTTGGCAGCCAATTCCAGGGCTATTTCGTTCCACCGCAGTACTGGATTGTTGGTCCAATAGGCTATCGACTTTGATTGAGCTTCAGAAATAGAACTCACACGGCGTTGCAACAACTCTAAATCAGCCCTGTAAGATCCCGAAGACTGATCATAGGGCATGGAAATCAGAATACTGTCCGGAGCTCCTAAGAGAATAGGTTTCCAAGTGCCACCGGCTGCGTCAATTCCTGAAAAATAATAATCTTCAAAAGGCTCAAATCGATCCACCTCCTTCTGGCATGATAACCATACGAGTAGGAAAAAGCTTAAAACTATACCGTGACGGATCATAAAATAAATAATTAAAATCTATGCAATAAGGAATCAGGAAACTATAAATGAGCCATTGCCCTGGTCATAATTTCAAGAAATATGTTGCGCCAATAGATACATTGGAAAATTTGCCCATATTGCGACCGCTAATCATTTGGTTGGCATAAGCAATCAGGCTAAGACGATTGTAAAATTTCAAATAATATTGGGCAAAAAAACCAACCTGTTGAAAGTCAAATTTATTAGTTGGTTGAGGACGCAACCATCTTCTGATATCATCGCCACTGGTGCACCAGGTTCCCCAATACGTAATTTCTGTTCTGAGTCTGCCTTCAAAAAAAAGTAACCCTAGGGCTCCATGGGCGGATAATGCATTAGGTACATTCATATACTCACTATACACACTTCCATTTTGATAATAATAATCACGTTCTATCCGTGTAGCGCCACGCCATATATGCGCTCCTGAAGCTCTAATGTAGTATTTTTGCTTAAAACTCAATTCACTGGTTAATCTGAGATTCGCTTCCGGGCAACCCAATCCTATACTAAAGGGCATGAAATCTGACAAATAATTCGAAACGGGCATAGAAAAACCACCATTTCCGATAACATCGATATGAAATTGATCTGAAGTTTTATGAAAAAGTCGTGCTTTTAAAGAGGCACTTAAATCCTGCCAACCTTTAACTCCATTTAACTGACCTGATGTTGCAGAAGTACTTACATAAGGCAGCATTAAGGTTGCATCTATAAAATCTGTGATACCATACGTGAGCATAGCATTTATGGATTGCCTGCGAAATGTGCCCACGTTATTATTTTGAATTAGATTGTCTCCTTCCCAGTATCTGTTCCAGCTGGCATTGTCATACATGACTGCCGTACACAACTCCCTCTTTGGCATAAAAATAGCATCCCATGGTGTTTGGGCTTTTACCGTACAGATGCAACTTACAACCCAAAATACACCAAAGAAAATTATAGTTCTATTTAGAACATTCCTTGATAAATAACGCATAAATATTATACAACAGTCATTCATTTTTATGCTTATTAAGCAACAAAAGTAGTTTACAATCAGCACATTTAAATACTTACATTAAAAATTTATCGTAAATGCAAATAGTTAAGCCCGACTCAGCATCCTGTGTCAGACTTAACCTGTGTTGCAGCTTTAAAATGGGAAGAAAGAATATGAGAAACTTGTCATTTCGACTATAACTATATACACTAAATTTTTTAAAAATGGGTTGGGCTACGAGATCATTTTTTTTAGAAAAAATATACAAATAACTCCTCTGACCTAGCTCTGTAGATCTGTTTTGTTATGATTATTGCCTTAAAGAGAGGCGATTTCGGAAAAGAAAAGTGCTTAAAAATATCAAACGATTAATAAAAGTAAACCTAGGTTTACCAAAATCATCTTTGACTATAAGATTCAGCTGCCAAAATGGCGGCTGCAATGCTAGCATTAAGAGATTCTGCATGCTTATCCGGATGCCCAGCTATAGAAACGCGGCAGGTTACTCTTTCATTGAAAAACTCCCCAACTCCATGTGATTCACTACCAATAAGTATTACTTGCGGGGTTTCCCAGCCAAATGACTTGTGTGATACTCCATTCATATCAGCAGCAATCCACTGCATATGTCCGGCTATATCCCAAATAGATTCACGATCCATATACCATACAGGAACGTTGAAAATACTGCCCATGGTAGACTGGACTGTTTTTGGATTATAAAGATCAACACAATCGGGCGTGCAGAAGACACCATCCATACCAAACCAGTCTGCCACCCGTATGATAGTCCCTAAATTGCCAGGATCTCGGATACCATCCAGGCAAAAGTACCTACCCCCCGCATTAGGGGATTGAAATGGCCATATTCGCTGCTTAACCAAACATAAAATACCTGGAGGAGTATGCAAGCTGCTGATTCGCATCCATTCCTTATCATCAGCCCAATAAATGGGTGTTTTAGCCCTTTCAATAAGTGGGTTTGTCTTAGTTTGCACTACCCGAGAATCATCTACCACACACGCCAAAACTTCCCAATCTGGAAAATGCAGCAAGGATTCTATTAATTTATCTCCTTCAACCGGGAAAATAGCATACTTTTGTCTAAACTTTTTTTGAGACAAAGACCCTATTTTTCTAATTAATTCGCCAGAAATACGTTTAATATCGTTCATAGATTAATGCGATTGGAGTGAAATACCCTGTAAACATACGTAAGAAAAGCGTACTGGCCTTGATGTTGCTGCTGTTCCTTTCCTCTTGCACAGTTTCTCGTTATATTGATGACAATACCGCTTTGCTACAGTCCAATCGAACCGTGTTCAAAGGTATCCCTTCCACCGTTGAAAAAGAAAATTACCTTTTAGAAATCGAACAATTATATCGGCAAAAAGGTATTACACCATTTAATGCGTGGCGATATTATTACCTCAGTCGTCCAAGAAAAGATACTTCAGCCCTAGCCCAATACTTACTAAAAAGAAGCCGGAAACCCGACATTTATTCGGAAGAAGAAGCAAGACTTACCAGTAAGAGTATCAATAATTACATGATACAAAGAGGATATTTCAATGCACAGACGACACACTCAATGACGTCAAAAGGACACTGGTCTACTGTGACCTATACAGTGGAAGCAGGCAAGAGATATGTAATTGATACTTTGGGATATGTTGTACAAGATTCCACCATTCGGAAACTCGTCAATAATAGTTCGCAACAATCATATTTGCGCCCGGGAGCTCCTGTAGATCAGCAACTTTACCAACTGGAAGTAAACAGAATTACCGGATTGCTTCAAAATGAAGGTTATGCTAATTTTTCAAGTAATTTTATATCACCGCTTAGTGGTGATAGCTTACAAGGTCGGGTGAAAGCAACTTTAGAAATACTTCCACAAAAAGGAAATAAAGCCCATGCAAGATATCGGATAGGTGAAGTACGCGTGCTATCCGATGTAAGTCCTGACGCTTCAATAGAAAATCTGCAAGAGAAAAAAGTAAATGGAATACAATTCTTAAGTGAAACGGGGCGCTATTTTATTTCTCCAAAATCACTTTCAGAGCATATATTTCTGCAAAAGGGACAGGAATATTCCAGGCTGAATTATGATAAAACATTGAGAAGACTTGGGCGATTGGGAGCGGTTAGATTTGTCAACATCAGGCCTGAACAATCGCCAGAAGCTCCCGACATCCTTAATTACAATATTTACATCAATCCAGCTAATCCCATTGCACTGGATGGAGATTTAGAGATCAATAATTCCAATATTTCCATTATCAATCAACGGTTTCTTGGGGTAACTGGGCGGCTTGGCATACGCCACCGCAATCTCTTTGGAGGTGCCGAACAAAATAATTTCAGAGTTTCCGCTGGGGTTGAATTGAATACCACTGAATCGGCGGGTAGAAATAACAATTATTTTTTCAGGGTTGAAAATGTGCTACAACTGCCCAAGTTTTATGATGTACCCGGACTGTTAAAAATGTTGCGATGGACAGGAGTTGGCAAGTATAGGCTGCTCAATAAAAGATTTTATGAGCAGATGAAAGAGGATGGCACTACGAGATTTAGCATAAATGCCGATTTTGTAACTCAGCGTTTGTTCTACAATTATAATTCCATCAATTTGAATTATGGATATGACCTGATACAGGCCAACAGGAAGAAATACGCGATTAATCAAACGGGTATAAATTATTTCACCCCGAGCTTTTCGACACAATTTGTTGAGCGGATTTTAAACAATAATGAATTTTTAAAAAGGTCGCTGGTCAAGCAGTTTTTTACCGGATTTTTGTTCAGGGACCTATCGTTTAGTTATACCAGTCAGACCAATAGGGCACAGGAAACATACAGCGTATTTAGCAATCTTGAAATATCAGGCGCAGAAATAGCTGCAGCTGGTTTAATCCGCGGCAAACCTATAACCCAATTTGCAGGAATCGAATTGGCGAAATATGCGCGCATTGATATAGACGGTCGCTACACCCGGGTCTACAATGAACGGCATTCTGCAGCTGGTCGTGTTAACATAGGGGTTGCTGCACCATTTGAGTCTTCAACAGAGGTACCATTTGTTAAACAATTTTTCGTGGGAGGTGGATTAAGTATACGTGCCTGGCAACTTCGTTCGCTTGGACCCGGATCTTATAGAGACACAACAGTGCAAACATCTAGCCTTGATTTATTTCAAACCGGTGATTTCAAATTAGAACTCAATGGAGAATACCGCTATAGAATTTGGGGCGTATTGGAAACAGCTGTTTTTGTAGACGCGGGCAATGTGTGGATCCTAAAGGACGACCCACAGCGTCCGGGTGCTCAATTTAAACCAAAACGCATATTACAAGATTTGGCAATAGGAAGTGGGTTGGGTCTCCGTTTGGTATTTGATTTTTTCATCATCCGATTGGACTGGGGAGTGAAAGTAAAAAATCCTTACCTTATTGATGGAAGTTATTGGGCAAGAGGCAATTTCAGTGAACGAACTAATCTAAACCTGGCCATTAGCTATCCTTTTTAAAGCGCTTGCGAACAAAGGAATTGATTTGGCGTTTTCGTTTCGTGAATATTTTGCAATTTTGCAGCCTCAAAACAACAGAAATAGCAATGGCAGAAATCATACGGATGCCCAGATTGAGTGATACCATGGAAGAAGGTGTCATTGTCGGTTGGCAAAAAAAAGTAGGCGATAAGGTAAAACCGGGCGATATATTAGCAGAAGTAGAGACTGATAAGGCTACTATGGAACTGGAGTCATTTCACGAAGGGTATTTGCTTTATATCGGTGTCCCTTCAGGTCCAGTTGCCGTAGATGGTATCATTGCAGTCATAGGGGCTAAAGATGAAGCTTACGAACACTTGCTTACCGTTTCGCCAACTGCAACAAATACAAAAAGTCCGGAAGCTCCCCCAAGTGCGGCAAGTCCGGCTACGCCCATAGTCACAAGTGCTTCGTCATCAACAACGGAAAGTGCAATTACTCAAAGTGAAGATACTCGCGTAAAAGCATCACCTTTAGCCCGCAAATTAGCCGCTGAGGCAGGAATAGCACTTTCTAATATTGCAGGAAGTGGGGAACAAGGCCGAATTATTAGAAAAGATGTGACCGAGGCTGTTCAGAACAAAGGTAGCTTCGCTCCTTTTGTTAGCACTGGAGGATATGAAGAAGTAGCGGTATCCCAGATGCGTAAAACTATAGCACGTCGCTTGAGTGAGAGCAAATTCACCGCACCGCATTTTTATCTTACCATGGAAATCTCCATGGACAAAGCCATCGAAGCCCGACTGTCTATCAATCAATATAGCGGCCATAAAACATCATTTAATGATCTTGTGGTTAAAGCAACTGCCATCGCTTTAAAACAACATCCTGCAGTGAACTCATCCTGGCTGGGCGATAAAATAAGATATAACAAAGACATTAATATTGGGGTAGCAGTTGCAGTGGAAGACGGATTGCTGGTACCCGTCATCCGACATGCAGATTCCAAATCGCTAAGGCAGTTAAATGAGGAGATCCGCCAACAAGCAGATAAAGCAAAATCCAAAAAATTGAGTCCGGAAGAAATGTCTGGCAACACCTTCACCATTTCTAATTTAGGAATGTTTGGTATTGATGAATTTACAGCTATCATCAATCCACCGGATGCATGCATACTTGCGGTAGGTGGTATCATTACTAAGCCCGTTGTTAAGGAGGGACAGATAGTTGTAGGCAATACCATGAAAGTCACCTTGTCTTGTGATCATAGAGTAGTAGATGGGGCAACAGGTGCTAAGTTTTTACAAACATTGCGTGATTTATTGGAGGATCCGGTTAGGTTACTCGCATAAAAAATACAGCAAACTTGAAGAACTAGCCACTCGTAATTGGGTGGCTTTTTTTTTGTGATAATTTTAATTTGGGTTTGCGTTTTAAATGGGCATAGATGCAAAAAGGATCATCGTATCATACATTTATATCAGGAAACTTGTGGCACTTATTTCTACAAGCATGATCCATGTAAAGATAGCAGCTAAATATAAAAGTATTTTGAGCATTGAAATATCTTTAGCAGTTCATTATTAAATATTTTAAAATAAAATAAAATATTTTTTGATATGAAATTGAAAAACATCATATTTGCCGATGCACAAAGCATATAATTAGATTAAAAAAAATAAAGACTGAATATCAACATATGAAAAAATACTACCTGACCGACGGTTTGAATAATTTCGGACCATTCTCTCTAGATGAATTAAGACAAAAAAATATAACCAAAGAATCAAACATTTGGTTCGAGGGTTTACAAAACTGGGAGCAAGCAGGATCTATTCCTGAATTAAATGAGTTATTCAAAAGTACTCCACCTCCTTTGAACAGAACATTTCCACCTCCTACCCCAAATATCAATGTTAATCAAAACATACCACAAACAACTAATATATCGATACCCCCTAAATCATGGTTGGTTGAATCAATTTTAGCTACGATATTATGTTGTTTACCATTTGGGATAGTCGGTATAATAAATGCATCCAAGGTTGAATCAAGATTTAATACTGGGGATATTGAAGGATCAATAAGAGCGTCAAATGAAGCTAAAAAATGGACTACAATAGCATTTGGCATTGGAATAGCTTGGATAGTTCTATATTTCATCTTTGTTCTATTTGGATTTCTTTCTTTAGGTAGCTTAGCTTGAACAAAATATTTACAACTATCGCTATAATAGTCCTATTAATATGTATAATATTGATATTTAAAAACTATAGCCCATATGAAACAAACATTTTTCCGCCTTGCCCATTTTATTCCTTTACTGGACTAAAATGTCCGGGGTGTGGTTCTCAAAGGGCAATTCACTATCTTCTAAACTTTAATATTATTGAAGCAATCAAAGAGAACGTTCTATTGGTCATTTCATTACCATACATTATACTATATTTTATAATATCTAATTTAATAATTTCTAAAGATAAAAGAGCAAAATGGCATTCAATATTTTTTGGAACAAAAGCTATACGTATTATCATAGTTGTGATAATTAGTCATTTTGTAGTTAGAAACATTAATTGGGGTTATTTTTAAAAAACAGAAAATACCTCAACTATGAAGTTAAACAATTTGAATTTGCAAATAATAAAACCATTGCTTATAATATGGACAATTAGCGTAGCCATATTTATAATTGCTATAATTTTAGCAATATCTATACCTGGATTTTTATCTGATTATATACCAACGTGTTCTGCTAAAGAGCAAGGTGGATTCTGCATCATGTGCGGCACTACTAGAGCATTCAATGAAATTTTAAGATTGAATTTCGAAGGAGCCTATCAGCTAAATAAAGGCAGTATCCCAATCTTTTTAAGTTTGACATTAAGTTGTGCATTATTTTTACTGAATTATAAATCAATTATATCACATTTAAAAAATTAATTATGCAAACTGCTAGCTTAGTTTTAGGTATCATTGCAATAGCAGGAATGTTTTTTGGTCTAATTCCATGCTTAGGGTGGTTTAATATTTTTGTGATACCAATCGCCCTGGTAGGGCTGATCATAAGTATTGTCGCAATTGCACAGGATGACAAAAAACCTAAGGGAAATTCAATTGCAGGCATCATTTTATGTGGAATGGCATTTGTTATTTCAATAATTCGTTGGATTATAGGAGGCGGAATCTTTTAGGCTACCTCTATTAATCAGTTTTTGTAATTATTAGCGAGTTAGCATCCATGATGGGCTATAGGTTTGAATGTTTTTAAAACTTTTACTGTGTCAATTATACGCTAAGATTTGATTCAATAATCCCTTTTAAATTGCTTTTGAGGTTAAATTTTCATCGTTTTCGGGTGTTTTATGTTTTAAGTCACATATCATCAAATATATATATCAATTCCATAGCAATTTTTCAAGTAGGCTGCCCTAGCGAGATTATAGCCTAAATTCATCAATCCAATCATTACACGAGCTCCTGAAAAATTCTTAGTAAAGAACAGCATACTATGCTGGCCCCTCTTGGTAATCATTCTGAATATATGTTATACTCGGGGTCAAGTTTTTTATTTCAATTTATTTCTTTCCTTTTGTTCACTGGTGAGTGGATTATTCTTATACCATTTATTTAAACTTAAAAAAATAAATTGAATGTGTCTTATTCGTTTGATTTGATGACCACAATTTCAGCTTTTTCACCAGTACGCAGGTACGACCTCAATATCATCTCAGTATCAATACCCATTTCCTTGAATATAAGCGTCCCTGTATTTGGCGGACTTTTCCCTTCATTCAAAGCCAAAATTTTAATGATGTTTGCGTCCTGTTCTAGCTGAATTTTATAGACTTTTTTTCGAGATTCAAGTAAAACTGATGGTAGCAAATTTTTCTCATTCACTGTAACAGAAATCTGATCACCATCCTCTTTATCATGATCAAAAATAGTGAGTTCTACTTCGTTACTTTTTATAAACAGCTTGATAACATCATTTTTCCGAAGATAATTAGTGGATAAGCTATCAAAAATAGATGCTAAATCATATTTCTGTTTTATCGAATCAGGCAATGACTTATCTTTTTGAATCTTCTTATCCCCTTTCTGAATCAGACGTTCTAATCTTTTAATACTTATTAATTGAAAAGTTCCTGATAGACAAGGTTCCATGTTAGCATATTTGCTATCAAAATCTCCACTAATCTCAACACTTTCTTTTTTTTCTTTATACTTACCAGTTAATGATACGTAACAAAAGCTGGCTCTAGGTTCGTTTGATTTGGTGTAAACGATCTTTCTTTCTGATATTTGAATAGATTTCTTTTGGCGGTCAACTATACCTGTTATTTCATTTTTTGTTTCATGTTTTCCTCCGGGGTCTGTGATCGCAAATCCTGTTACGACATTCTTGTTCACTTGAATATTCAAAACATAAGAGACAAAATCCTTCTTTTTAGAATTAAGAATTAAAACGCCTTTAAATTGAAAGTTGCCTTCCAAAGCAAACAAGCTGAACTTGAATAAAAAAAATAAAAAAAATAAGAGGTAACGCATATTATTTTGTGGTCTACTATTACTTTTACAAAGTTAACCATTAAACATTATTATTATGAAACAAAAACTACTATTGCCGTTGCTCGTACTTGTAGCAGGAATCATCAGCTTTGCCGCTTTTCCGGTCGACAAGTCCAAGAAAGAATCTGTGGAGCAGGTTCAGTCAGATAATGCTAAAACTGCACCCCAAGTGGAAGTATACCCCAATACTTCTGTGGACCTTATTGACTTAGAAGAGTCCACTACACCTGCTGCATTGGATGGAGAAAAAAGCCAGTTGGTGGCTTTATTATTAGTAATATTTGTTGGAGCATTGGGTATCCATCGTTTTTACTTAGGCTATACTGGAATCGGGATTATTCAATTACTTACTGGAGGAGGATGTGGAATATGGGCACTTATTGATTTAATTATGATCATCACAGGTGATTTGAAACCAAAAGATGGCGACTATACGACTAAATTATAATAAAAATAATCGAAATTGTGAAAGACAATGTCATTTTGGCCTTTAGGATTATAATGTTAATAGTACCCTTTGTGCTATTATTCATACCTAAGGATTATTTTGATTCAGGAGAATCCGTTTGTCTTTCCGTTTC
>CAYUZA010000048.1:0-15780 GCA_964449535.1 uncultured Saprospiraceae bacterium | reverse complement strand
TGATATCCAGCTGATTCGCTATGGTCTCTATGCCTACAAAGTCAAGATTGCTGTACTTCTTCGTTGCATTTCCCGCAATTTCAACGTCTTCCAATACTGCTGAAGACCATGGCGTACGCCAGGTGTCTACTACTACATCTTCATAAGCATCGCTAAACATAGAGATAACATCTGCCGCATCTCGCGTAGGTGTCGGTGCAGCTGCAGTAGGTTCTGTAGCACCTCCTTGATCATTGTAAAAATAGAAATTGTCAACGTATACCGTATTCGTACCCACTGGACGACCTACCAATATGTACTGTGCTATGTTCTGACGCGTTGTTAATCCTACAAATGCAGATAGTGGGATATCCAAACTCACCCACTCGCCTTGTGCAGGCATATCAATATCCACCTGATGCTCCACATCGTCTCCACCACCAAACGCTCCATCAGCACCAAAGTCTACTAATTTCACACCAAACAAAGTGAAATCCGCAGACCAAACATCCATATGAACATGCGTCATACCTGTGATATCCAGCTGATTCGCTATGGTCTCTATGCCTACAAAGTCAAGATTGCTGTATTCTTTTGTCGCATTACCTTCAATCTCAACATCAGTTAGCGTAGCTGACGACCAAGGAGTGCGCCAAGTATCTACCAAAACATCATCATAAGCATCACTAAACAAAGAGATGACAAAAGAAGAGTCTTGACTTGGAGTTGGTGCACTTTGTGCAGGCTGGGCATAGAGCCAGTACCCAGACAGCATAAAAATTAAAAAGATAAAGTTTTTCATGTACCAAATTTTAGAGTTATAAAAATATTTATGTGATTATTGTTCATATTTAAGCCTTAATTGTTGATCCCAAATGCCCCAATGTGCGCCTACCTCCCCCTCACTTTGAACCTTCCAGTTTTCATCAAAGGATGAAAAATAAAAAAGTTCAATTTCATTATTGATTGCCCAAAGACAGGCGTTTATAAAATACTTCATCGCATTCAAAGCCCCCGGTGTTGCTAAACCCATGGACTGACCGTTTCCTGGCCATCCAGTTTCTGATATTATGATTCGCTTGTTTTTTGCTGCTTGTTTGGTCTGTTGATACATATGATCGAGATGACCTAGCGACTGATCAAAGTGGGTGCCTTCCCAAAATGGATAACAATTGCAGTAAATTATATCACATGCATCTACCAGGGGCGGTTGTTGAATAAACTCATAATACGCATCAGCATAACCTATGGGTATATGAGGTAAACGATCTTTGGCAGAAGACAAATATTGTAAAAGCATATCCAAACCAATATCTGATCTATATAAAACTTCATTTCCAATAACAGCTAGGTCCACTAAATTTTTTTGGGCCAATGAAAACAAACCTTCCATTTCAAGCTTGTTTTTATCTATATCATTTCCTAACCATGCACCTGCCATGATCTTCATGTCAAATTCTCTGGCAATTTCGGGGATTTTTTCATGACCATCAGTACAAGAAAATGTGCGTATCCAGCTAGCGTGAGGAGCCAAAACTTCCAATCTTCGGCGTATTTGATCATCACTTACTTTATCTCCAGGAATTTGACCTTCATTATATAAGCTAAAACAAAAACCATGCACACCTTCGTACAGCAATTCCATAAAAAGATTATGTATTTCCTTTAATGACAAATCGTCCAAATAGGATCCGTAGTGGATCTTAGCTAAATCTTTAATTGCCAATAATCGCTCTTCTCGAAATGACATAACTAATCCATTTTGTGAATCATTGTTTCATTATAGTTCACCTCTTCTTCGCACTAGTTCATCCTTGATTGCACTAGCTTTTTCCTCTGATAGATCATACCTCCACATAACTATAATCGCTAAAAAGGCGGTTATAGCCGGAATAAGCAAATCTGCTATCCGCAAATAGGTGAGGGTATCGGGCGTTTGCATAGCAACATTTTGGTCAAAACCGATTCCCTTTAGCACCATTCCTCCTAAAACCAAAGCTATACCTTGCCCCAATTTGACCATCCACCAATAAATTGCACCAAAAGTCCCTTCTTTTCGCGGCATACCATTATTGAGCTCATCCAGATCACATACATCGGCCGTCATACTCATCATTAGCGTAAAAAGCCCCCCTATTCCGAAAACCATAAAAGGGATGGGCATAAAAATGAACCAGGGATTGTCCGGATTGAAACTCCACCATTTTAAAGCATATCCAAGGATAGAAATACTTGTTGATATAAGGAATGCATTTCGCTTCCCCCATTTGCCAGACATCCATGTGATGATTGGAATCACAAAAAATGCAGTAGCAGCTGCGCTAACAGTAGAGAACCATGCTGGCCATGAGCCCGCTGCATCGTATTGCCCTTTGAACATGTAAAAAACGATGATAAAATAGCTAAATGAAGCGACCATTTGAAAACCATTGAATACTAAAAATGTGGCTGCACAAAGTTTGACAAAAGGTTTATTTTTAAAAATTTGCACCATGCTCTTCATTAAGCCCTTAAGATTGCTATATAAATTTTGAAACGTAATCTTGTCTTGGTTAGTCAGATGAGACTGATCTATTTCTCTGCAAAAAATAGCAGGTAATATTCCGAGTAATATGCACACCAAACCTACAACGACAGAAAGTGTTTGGACACCTTGTGCTTGTGTTTCAAACCAATTCGGATTGGCAATTATCACCCAAAACCACGGTACCAGCATCCAAGCAAATTGGCTAATTATCTGGGCAAATCCCATGAGCCTTGTCCTTTCCTGATAATCGGACGACATCTCATATCCCAGTCCAATGAGCGGAGTGGAAAACAGTGTATTGCCGATCATATAAACAAGCGAAAATATTAGAAAGTACCAGAAATTATAGAGTTGACTATTTTCAGGATTTAGTTGCCACAATACCGCAAATAAAATACCTGTGCTTATGGCACCTGCAAATATATAAGGCCGCCTTCGTCCCCATCGGGAACGAGTATTGTCTGAAATATACCCCATAATTGGATCCGTCAACGCATCAAATAGCCTGGGAAGGCCTCCTAGCAAACCTGCCAAAAATGGATCCATGCCAAATGCAGTCAACAAGAAAAATGAGAAAACACCCAGAGCCCCCGGCAACAAGTTATTTACCAAATGTCCCGCACCAAAAGCAACTTTTTGAATGACAGGCACCCTATCCTTTAATTGAGTATTATGTATTGACATCCGATAAATTTTCAGTAATAATATGTGTTGGCTTCAAAACCACGGTTTGAATAGACTTTTCCCGCAAGCGTATCGGAGTAGTTTGATTTGATATTTTTAGTAATAAATCTTGACTATACTCCTCAGGATTACATAACAAGACAACTAATGACCCATCGAGATTCCTTACTGCGGTAGTTTGAATACTTTTGGTATTCAGCTGCCAGTCGATTCGTTTGGATCCGGGTCTAATAAATCTACTAAATTGGCACATGATATAATACAATGGGGTAAAATACAACTCATCATTTTCAGTATCGGCAATTACAGGAGCTATACACCAATTTTTAGCCCAGTTAGGGCCACCTTGCCTATTTAGAACCATATTCCAATCAATCCAGCCATCCACACCATGATTTAAGCAGCCTATTATATCTTGAGCATATCGAAAAACAGGCACATATTTGGGGTGCTTATGTCTTTGCGCTTCAGACGCCCAAAGCCATCCCCAATCTGTGGCCTCTTTTGACCAATACCAAGCATCTTCTTTCCATCTGGGTACCTGAGCATCAATACATGCCTCTGTTTGAATTAGATGTTTGTTTGGAGCTTTGCCTTTTGTATAATCCAGAGCTTCGGGAAAATAATCAAATGTACTTCCGTACCAATGTATGGCTGTACCGCCATAGTAAGCAGCTGCCTCAGGGTCATCATACATAGCATCAACCCATTGTATTAGCTCCGGTCCACGATTTTGGTCATATCCCAGCAAAATCGGGTGGTATGGGTTATTGATCAGTTTGGGCCCCAAATGTTTTTTTACAAAATAATTCATTTCTTCAGGAGAATAATGCATGCTCTCCCAGTTATCACCATTGCCCAGAGGCTCATTTTCCACTGTTAGTCCCCATATGGATATGCCTTCTGCCTCATAAGCCTCTAAGTATCGAACAAAAAAACTTGCCCAGGTATCGTAGTATTCAGGTTTTAGACGACCACCAACCCAGTGATTATTGTCTTTCATCCAAGGAGGTGCAGTCCATGGAGATGCAATTATACGGAAACCATCTTTGGATAATCTTTGAGCATCCCTGATCATGGGTATTAGTTGGCTGCGATCCTTCTCTATGGAAAAGTTCAAGAGTTGAGTATCGTCAGGGATAGGAGCATAGCTGTAGTGATCAAGTGAGAAATCACAAGAATTAATATGCGTTCTTGTTAATGAATAACGAGCACCCTGCTCACCGAAATAGGCCTCCATCAATTTATCCCTGGAAGCAGGCCCCAACGAAGCATATACATGAGCGGCAGCTTGAGTAAATGAACCGCCTATACCTGTTATACTTTGAAATGTTATATCTGGATTTAAAATGAGTAGATTATCCGTATAATCAAATACTGGAATGGTTACTTTTTCCATATTGCGACCATCTGCGGATGTTTCAAATGCTTCAATTTGCATAGCTGATTTGTGTAATTGACATCCAGATAGAAATATACCTGAAACGACTGCACCGATGCAGAGATATTTACGGTAAGCTGCTATCATTCTGAAAAGATGTGTTGTGAAGTAGACATCATGCGGGGCAAAAGAACTTCTTTCATGAGTTGCAAAGTATCTCCATTATATGTTTTTTGGATAGATTTTCCATCCCGCATTAGTCCCGTAAACAAGCCGTTATCTATGGCTTCCCAAATGGCCAATTTTGCCTCAGATCGAAGGTTTATTAGTCCAAAGTGGTTTTCAGAGCCCCCGGGATTAGCCGCATCCTTCCAGGCTTCATCAAATGCTTCAAAATAAAAGCAGGAGATTCCTTCATTTTTAGCCCAATCCATGATTAGTTCGTAATAAAGCGCAGCTTTATACTCATCGCATGCTCGTGAACCGTCGGGACCATAAAGCTCGGAGGCATGCGATGACCAACCCGTTTCACCAATGTGGACAGGCTTATTGAGGCCCAAACTTTTTACATATGTGCAGACCTGCTGATATTGCCCGATTGCGTAATCTCTGGCCCTTAGCATGGCTGCACTTATTTGTTGCGAGTCCGATAAAGATTGTTCTTCCTCTGTCACACCCCAGAAATCTGGGTTATAATGAGTGTCGTGCATAGGATAGGTATGCATGGAGATATAATCTACTGCTGCAACAAGTTCTTTCAATTCGGCTGTATGATACTCAGCACCCCCGCCTCCCCAAGATGCAAAATTATCAGAGCTGGTTATCCAAAGTGTTTTAGGCAAAGTGCCCTCTTTTTTCAAGTCTTGGAGATAGCGCACCCACTTTAATATTACCAAAGGCTCGACATAATAGCTAGTTGCCCACTTGACCATAGCCTCATTACCTACTGACAATATTTTAACAATTTCTGGGTATTCTTTTATAAGAGCGACTGCACGATCCACCTCACCGGTATTGGCTTCGCTCTCCCGAGTATGATCCGGAGTCTGGTCGGACCATGCATGAAGGCAATCAATCCAGATACCCAGCATCACGTACATTTCAAAACCGGGGTCGTCCTGTCTGAGTTCGCGAATGACTTTTAACAAATTAGCCGCTTCATCATAGTGTACATTATAGGTGCGTACGATGCGAAATCCCAGAGCATGCAGAATACGCATATCTTCTTTGAGCTCTTGTAAGGTTGGCTGTATTTCACGAGATGTATGGCGATAGCCCCCATAGCAAATAGCTGGATATTGGGGGTTGCCCAATAGCTCCGAAGCAGTTTTTTCCAATGGTGCTTCTTGATTTGTGCGATTAGCACAGCCATTTAGGCCACTGATAAGGCCTACTGTGGTCATCAAAAAGACGCATTTATCTATCGCAAGTAGTACATCCATAGACTAAACTTTGCTATCCGTTTTACGGAATCTCGTCATATCTAAAAACACCTGAATCCTTGTTATTAAACCCGTTCTGTAAAAAATCTCGTGGCTTAGCTCTTTGCTTAATTTTATATGATCACACTCAATGATCTCACCATTTGTCAAGTTTATTTCCATTCCCTCATTTCTAGATAAGCTGTATAAGATTGGAACTTGACAATAGGTAAACATCAATGAATTTGACTCCAACATCATTGTTTTATTTTCACCGCTTACATCCACATAACTTACCTGCCTTGCATTATCCAGCAGCTGATTAGTTTGTAATAAAAACGGATCAAAAGACAATTGGCCATCTGAAATGCATATGCCTAGCTCTCCGAAATGAATTAGAATATCCTCCTTAACCTGACCAGTCATGCCTGGTTGCTGAGCTCCACGGTGAGCAGGTGTATGTGAATAAGGATCTGTGGGAAATGCTCCATAAACGACAGGTGATTTATGGATGCCAAGTCCCTTTTGAATAGCGTAATAATGCTTGCACAACTGATCCAACACGTGGCTATTTTCTCCAGATTTGTATGCTCGAATACAACATTCTTGGGTGGCCAATAGGAGCTTTGAAACCATGTGCCAATAAATTGAGCCTAGCCCTTCATATGCAAAAAAAGTACCCGATCTACCGGTAAAAAAACGATGCTGAAATACCTGTTCAAATAACGCTAAAATGGCAGGCCGATCACGTAATAACTCAACATGATATTTGGCTGGAAGGGCATTGAGTGCTTTGTCCAAATCCTTGTCATTCCTAAAATCTCCATTAAAATGAATCATCCCCAAACAATCTTGCTCCAAAATCTGCTTATTGCCGTCATGAATCAATTTGCCTAATAGGCCGATCTGCTCAACATCATCAGGAGATAAGGAATTTTTTTCAAAAAATCCAGGCAAAATTTTGTTGGGATAAAGCATGTAACTTTCCTGATCCTTGCGATATAGAGCACTTTTTTCTAAAGTGTCCAAAAGGTGCAAGGCCTCATGAGAACTAATGGCACCTGAACTCAATGCAGCTACCTGACCTTCCAACATTTCACTAAGGTGATCTACATCATATGCATCTTGAGTAAATTTAACTATGTTATAGGCGTGATAAATGCCGTCTGTTCTTTTATTAGAACAAATTGCCTGTTCTGTAAAGGCCAATACGGTATCCGCAAAGGACTTTAATCCTTGTAGAGATATTGTTCTTTTCTTGCCCCAAAAGCCCCTGCGATATATTTGTTCTCGGTATTCTGATGCAGCACGGCCTATACTGTCCATGAGGATACGTGCTTCTTGCGCATCTTGTTTTTCATTGGTCAGATACTGTTTCTCTATTAATGCATCCCTTACACTATGGTAAAACTCCAATAGCTCTCCTGATATTCGATAATGCGTTTGGTTAGAAGATTCTAATAAATTCCGGAAAAAAAGCATGAATCTGTGCAGATAACACAGCGTAACCATGGATACGCCATTGCCTACCAATGCATTGTTTGCATCATTCCATTCGGGACGTTGCGTATTCATCCAAATCCCAGCCCCGGGTATAAGATTACTTATTTTCGCCAAAAGTGTGGCCATCAGTTTCTCTATTAGATTGACGTGATAAATGGGTTCTGCCTCTGTATGCCAGAGGGCACCGTCCGATCCCATCTGTAGACGTCTTTCCCGAATGGATTTATCCCACTCCACATCAAAATCAATAGTTTCCTTTGGGTTTGCTATTAATTGGTCGTAAGGTTTGATTACGTAAGGAACAGCTGCATACACAAACCAATCCTTGTCTGCATATTCTTGCCATTTTCCCGGAAAGAAGTTTTCCAAATGCTCTAAAAACTTGAGAAGATAAATAATTTGATGATCACCCCAGTATCCAATATAAGACCATGGGTCATCCGGCTCAATAGTCTCCCAGTCAAAGCCGCCTTTTGTAATGCGGTATGGATTGTAACCGTCAAAAGTGGAAGCATTCATAAACTTGAACAACATACCCTCTAAAAAGGCAGGATAGGACATGGCCAATGCTTCCCAATTTTGAAAAATGTCACGCCAATTGCCTTCATAGTCTAATATCTTTTTCCCATCAATATCATTGTGTGTATTGATAGAAAAACGATTCCAAGGGCGACTCGGGTCGCCATGCCTACGACTAAATCTTAACGGAAGATATTCTGTCGTAAGTCTTATAAGATCTACATCATTAGTTTGCTTTGCCCATGAAAGGAGTTTGTCATAGTATAAATGGTTAGACAAATGCCTTGTAAATACCTCATGCCTGTCCACCAAGCCGATATGTGCCTTGTTTAAATAAGACAGATAGTCGTGCAGATCTATTTCATAATTGCAATCAAATATTCCACCGCGCATTACATTAAACATCACATTGGCAAAGTGGCGGGTATCATGTCGCCAATCAGCCGAATATCGCAATCCATCTGCTGAAGCAATAAGAGCTTTGACCTCGTTTGAAGCCTGGCTTATTTCTAACAGCACTTTATCCAATAGTTCCTGCTTTTTTCTGAGTGATTCCTTTATGGACACCAATTGGCTATGTTGTTGACATACATCTGCGATCAGTCCCCATTCTTTCATAGATCCCGCGTCTAAATCCAGAGGAGCAGCTATAAAATACGCCCCTCTTTCTCCCTTGATTTCATGCTCAGTATATATCTCTTTGTTTTTTCTGAAATCATCTAATTGGTTGGATGACAACAAGATATGTGGATTTTCCAGGCCAAATGACCATACACCAGTAGCTTTTAGTGCTTCACTTGGTTCAGCCTTATCTACGATGATCGCACTCAGCGCAAATATGGCTAATCCGGAAGCGGCGTCTAGCTCAGCCCTTTTATAGGCATCAACCAGATTGCTGGCTGCTTGCTGCAATTCTTGGCCAACGCCATAAGGCAAAAGGTTTTGTACTCCATCCAGAAGGAAAGTTTTATAGTTTTTATAACCCGTATTCAACAGCTCTGAAATTCTTACAAAGCCATAAGAGTGCGAAAAAGACCAACTGTAGCGAAAAGTCAAATCTAAATCTGGACATATCTCTTCAAATACTATGCTATTGCCCAAGGGACTTTTGTAGAGATTTCGACTTATCTGAAGTCCAGTGTTGTTTCGGTCAGAAAAAGGTTCCCACAAGTAACTTTTTTGACCATCTTGTATACGCAATAGGGTTTTACTTCCAGTGTGTTCCGCTGATTCTATGATTTTATCATCTGTGTAATACGGGAACAAGGCATTATTTGCATTTTTTCGTCCCGCAGTAAGTCCACCATTGCTAGCAATAAACATCCAATGGTTCGTATTACTGACCAAACTCATAAAAAAAGGCCTTAACCTATCCACGTGACTTATTTTCAGGTATGGTTTTCCATGTAAATCAGTCAAAGTGAATCGTACATTACTATCTGATTCTCTATGCATTTTATCTGATTCAGCCTGTAATAATTGGCTTGTTCGGCCCATTTACTTATTCTTTTTTTAATTACTACCCGATTGATATACCCGTACATAATCAATAACCATTTTTTGGGGAAACGGTGTTTGAGCGGTTGGAAATCCTACATAATTGCCGCCCACTGCTACATTTAGAAGGATAAAAAAGGGATGATCATACACCCATTCGCCCGGCACATCAGCTCTTTCAATCCGCTGATACAGGAAATCATCTACAAAAAAGTCTATCTTTTGCTCACTCCATTCTATGGCAAAAACATGAAAATCTAAGTCAAACCGATTGTTGGAAAGGGTGAATCGTTTTGAAATAGAGTTGCCTCCTGAATAACCAGGCCCATGGATAGAACCTTGGATGACATGAGGCTCTTGCCCTCTCAGTTCCATAATGTCTATTTCCCCACAATTAGGCCAAGAAACCTGATCCACATTAGACCCCAACAACCAAAATGCCGGCCAAAGGCCTGGACCATATGGGGTTTTGAGTCTGGCTTCAAAGCGGCCGTAAGCTTGGTCAAATCGCGATTTCGTTTTGATTCTGCTCGATGTGAATGGTGAACCTCCAAAAGGCTGGTTAAGTACGGTAATGACTAGATTTCCATTGCCATCAGTTGATATATTTTCTGGTCTATTTGTATAATATTGCAATTCTTGATTTCCCCAGCCATCTATGCCTGTACCTATATCAAAAGACCATTTGCTGGTGTCCGGTAGCGCACCCAATGACCCTTCAAATTCGTCACTCCAGGTAAGTACCCATTTTCGAGGCTGAAGTTTTTGAAAATCATCTTGTACACAAGAAGATACGAGTAGAGATAGCAAACCGAATATGGAAGCTATTTTTATTGTAGCTAACGCTTTAGTGTTTTTTATAACTTTCATAATCATGCTATTATCGTCTGAAATAAATATTATCTAGATAAACATTCCCATTCCCTTCAAACTTGAATTGAATAACATTGGAGAGATTTACTGGAGCAAATGAAGAAAGAGGGATGTCTATACTAGTCCAACCTACGGTGGGCACTGACAAGGTATAAGGAGTTTCTACAGGCCCGGGACTTATTAAAAATACCTTCAGTGTAATAGCATTTGCGGTCCAAAAATCCAAATGAACATGCGTCATAGAAGACAAATTCTGATTGCTGCCTAGTTGTATTCCCTGATAGTTTAGCCCACCATAGCGCAAGGTATTGTTGCCCCCAATGGATACTTGAGAGACCATGGTAGCCTGTCCCCAATTAGGGTTGAGATTGGTTCCGGGAATATTTGTATAAGTGTCGCTGAAAACAGAGATAACATTAGCTGCATTATGGGTAGGTATAGGCGCAGGCACAGAAGGGGCAGTTTCTCCGGTCCCTCCACTTTTTTGATAAAATAAGATATTGTCTACAAAAACATTCGGGAGATCGCCAGAGAGAACAAGTTGCGCGAGATTCGACCTACGGGTTAACCCACTAAAGAGCGATAAAGGTATATCAATCCTCACCCAATTTCCTGTAGTGAGTGTTGGTCTAGCAATAGTAACCTCATGGGATGTATCATCACCGCCTCCAAACACACCATTAGGACCAAAGTCTACCAAAAGAACTTTAAAATTACGAGGTGGATCTGTATTGTCCGGTGTCCAAATATCCATATAGAAATTTGTCATTTTGGTAGCGTCTATGGTTTGGGAAGAAAACTCAACGCCTACAAAATTTAGATTTCGGTACCTAATTACATCATTGCCTTCAATTTGAATAAAAAACTCATCCGCAGTAGAAAACTGCCAGCGAGTATTCCAAGTATCAACAGGTACATTGTTGTATGTATTACTGTACATGGAGATTACACTATCAGGATGCATAATAGGAGCGGGTGCTGGACTCATGGGCCTATCTACCTCTCCCGAGGAGTTGATAGTTAAAGAACCGGATACCGGCTGTCCTCCTAGCGTCGCTCGAATGATTGCTTCACCCTGACCTATCACAGTAGCTGTGCCCAATGGATCAATGGTTACTACAGCTGTATCTGATGAAGAAAAATCAAAATAAGCTGGTGCTGCTGCTACAGAAATATCAATACCTGATGGCAGATTAAAGGTGGCACTCAAGTTGAATGCAGAAATTTTCTCTCCAGTTTCAGCAGATCGGCGCACATCCTCTCCACCATAAATCGAGCCTCTCGGATAAGCTAGGGTGCCAAGTTTTTCAAATTTAACTTCATCTATCCAAAAAGTATATCCTTTGCTGTTTTCAGGCCCTTCGGAAACAAATAACATTCCACGTTCTGCATTCAATTTTGAAGGATCTGGAATGGGAATGATTACTTTCGTCCAATTGGAATTAACCGGAAGATTTTGTAGGGTTGTTAAAAAGCGGGAAGTTGCGAAATCATTGCCAAATCCAATAACATCAATGGTTGCTGACTGAGAAGCCTTTATCCAAAATGTCAATGCTGTATAATCGCTTAAATCTCTACCCGATGAAGTAAAAAAAGCTCCGCCAACATAAGCTCCTCGTGGATCATTTACATCAGGCACTTCGAATCTCATAGAAGCTGCAGAGCCATCATAGGTAGATTCAGTGTCTACATCAAAAGCAGTTGGCACAGAACCCGCAAAGGCCGCGTAATTTAAGCCGGGCGAAAATCCATCGATAAAAACTTCCGGAATAGCTGGATAACCCGGGGGTTTTAAATCGCTAACATCCCGCTGACATGCTCCTGCAAAAATCACCAAACCAATAATACCTATGAACGTTCGAATTTTTCTTTTTGGCAGTTTAAATAACATACTGATTATTATTTACTTATGTTAATTAATATGTAGGTGCGTATCTCCCATTCATTTCCCAGATCAAATCCAATCGCATTGGGATCCGGGCTTACATTGCCACCTGCATCTGTTTGCTGTACTGGAGAATATCTAGGGGAATATCGATCCAGCGTTCTAAAACTACCTCTAATTCCAAGCCGGGTTGATGGTAAATCAAACCAATCCTGTTTGCCGCTAGCAAGAGAAAGATCGCCCATTATTTGAAAAGGAAACGTAAGGTTGAAATCTCGATGATAATCATAAGGCCCCCAATCATTCCACCGGACAAAAGAGGCTAATTTTACTTTTTTATAAATCATTCGTAGATCAATACCTGTCCTTTGGATAAGTCTATCATCACTACCATTGGCCTGAGCATTACCCATATAAATATTGGCAATATAACCAAAGTGACGGTTAACTTTAGAAACCAATCTGGCATGGCCTTCCCACAAGTCAGCTGCAGGAACTGCCCCTGGAAAAGCAAATGTAGATCTACCGTCAGGTAGGATTCCTATCGCTGCATCCATGGTGGTCGGATGGTGTCTAAAAACTGCGCCCAAGCTCAAGGCAAAACGGGCATCTTCGGAACGATCATTATCCCATTCGTACATCCATGTACCTGGTGTGGGGTCATATGTAAGAAGCAATTCAGCTGCTACAGTCTCGCGATTGGCTCTTACTACAAAAGGATCGTCCAGGATATTACGCGGACGCCCAGGGGCTGAAACCTCTGCAGGAATAGGACCTTCGATAGGTTTTTGCCATAAGAAATTTGGAGCTATTTGTAGTGTTCCCAATGTGTAGGTAAAACCGGAAAGAAAGTTGTATTGATTGCCGCTACCACTATCCTTGAGTCGCCATCCGGTAAAAGTCTTGGTCAAATCAGCCCCTCCATTGGCCACCAAACCCATGATTGCAGATTGCGCATACCAGTTAAATACGCCAGATTGAAAGGTTAGTTTTATTTTTCCTCCCCAATTGTCTTTTTGCTGGATGCTATCCGCATATACTGTATAATTTCCGGGCTCGCCCCGAACCAACTGAAACATTCTACCTTGTAGAGGCTGTCCACCCCATATACCTCCAAAGTCAATTCCGAATTTACCAAGTTTACGGCTGGCTTGCAGGGTAAAACGACGAGTTTTGGGTTGGGGTATAGCAAAAGAACTTTCTGTAAGTCCGAGTTGGGCAAGATCCTCATGAAAAATACCGGTAATTTGATATCCAGCAAGATTTCTGCTATATTTTAGTAAGATGGCAGGATTTGAGCCCCACCACAATTGTGGGCCAAAAGCAAGTTTCAGACCCTTAAAAGTACTTTTCCCCTCGATCTCCATGCCAAACGGTGCAATTCCATTATACAAATCAATTTGATTGCCGTAATTTGCTTCGGGGTAAAGACCGAAAAAATCTCCTTCATAGCCCCAATGGTAATGACCCGTTCGGTAAAAACCCTTAGCATTAAATAGGCGGTTGTCCCACTGATAAGATGCGCGATATACTTGAACCCGATTATTGGACTCCAGCATAGTAGTGCCGTTGTTGGTCTGTACCAGAAAGCGCCTACCCCTATTTTCATAAAAAATCTGATCTATAGGGTTAGTGGCTACATTGCCCAATACATTAAATTCAACATTTGCCCTTAGATTGGGGGCAGGATTGGCCTCTATGCCTATAAAAAAAGACTGCATATGATCAAAACCCTGTCTATCCGGATAGGATGAACCACCCGGAGGAGCACTCTTTGGGGTGCTCACAAGACTACCGCCGGTGCTGAAAGTACTTAGATCCGCAGTAAATCTACTGAGACTAATCATACTATTTCGCTCACCCTGTAAAGCTGCTTTGTCCCCCCTTGCTCGCAATTGGGCATCCGCAGTTGACAATTGTTCAAAATGAGCTGCTAATGTATTACTATTGGCACCCGGACTCAGAGGATTAAACTGATGAATATCTTTTAAAATGTAGTAAGCAGATCTGGGATAAAGTTGATACAGGCCTTTATCATTAGTTGGTCCTTTGGCACAAATACCAAACCACTCCTCGTTCATGTTATTCTCTCCTTCCTTGTAGTCAAAACTATAACCGCCATTTGACCATGAAGCGTTGGCGTCGTGAATGTCGAGATTTGATGTTTGTCCATATTTCCACCACCCGTCGCTAAACTGAAAAGTGAAACCACCCAAACAATTACCAGATTTGCCCATGCCTGATGCATGCTGATATATTTCACGCCAATTACCTAAAAGATAAAAAGCTTGTGCGGCCTGATCTTCATTATTGGTGAATACATTAAATGCATCCGAACCAAATTCAGTGAGTAAAACAGGTTTTCCGTATTCCTTGCTCACCCTGTCAAAAGCGTCACCAAAAGATACTCCTCGATACATATTGGTGCCATATATATCCACATCCTTACACTCCTGTGCCACAATATCTAAAAACAAAAGATCTCCATTACAAATGGCGACCGGATGAGCAGCATCTATCTCTTTTATGGCAAGAGCAGCTTCGTTGAATCGTTTGTAAAGCTCTCTAGCCCTTACGGTTGACTTTCTATCAGCGAAGGGTATATTCTCAGTTTCTGCACCCTCCCAAAATAGGCCATAATTGTTTTCATTTCCTAACAAATACATCAACAACCCAGGCGTATTTTTATACGCTTCTGCGAGAGCCTTTATTTCTTTGAGTAGAAGGTCCCGAACGACATCATCACCGTACTCGGTATTAGGCTTCCACACACCTTTTATCGTAAGACCATACCTGCCAAATGAATGATTTAACATAGTGTAAATACCATATTTTTCGTATATATACTGAATCCACTTTGCAGGAATCCCCGTATATACCCTAATGGCATTAACTCCCATATTTTTCAAGAGTGACATTTCAGCATCCAGCGCTTCTCTTATAAGATCATCACTTTGATTCCAAATACTGTAGGTATAATTTGTTCCCACGGGATAATAGTCCCAGTTCATGCCATTGATCATTAGCGCACGTCCGTTCACCATCAATGTATGCCCCTCAACATCCTTTCGGATTACCACTTGAGTGTTCTGAGCGGAAGACTGGGTTGAAAAAAAACACGTTATAATAATCACACAATTAATAATGGCGGAAAAACGCATAACAAATATTTTATTTTGCCAAAACAAGCATATCGACCTCATAAATTTAGTTGATTTTCATTACACTTACGATATATACATTTTATATACAGTCCAGGTTTTAAAAAGATTATACCCAACTGATTTAATTAACTATTTGATTGAAAGCTACATACATATTACAAATTAATTTTAATAAACATTTGCTTAAAAAGGGCTGTATATAGTATTTATATAATGGTTCTTTGTTCCTTGTTCCTTGTTCTTTGTTCTTTGTTCTTTGTTCCTTGTTCTTTGTTCTTTGTTCTTTGGTTCTTTGGTTCTTTGTTCCTTGTTCCGCACTCATCATTCCTAAATCATAATTCCGCATT
>CAYUZA010000047.1:0-15912 GCA_964449535.1 uncultured Saprospiraceae bacterium | reverse complement strand
TGAAGGCTGGTTAGACTTTATTACCATCAATACACGTAGAAAGCTAAAATATAATAATGCACCTTTATGGTTTAGAGATTTTCAATCTATGTCCCATACATTGACCACCTATGTGATCGAAAATGGGGGAAATGGAATGGAAATATGGAACACTTCAGATCCATTTTCTATTAAACGAATGTCCTATTCCGTTAATAGTAGTGAAATCACATTCACAGATGAGTCCTCAACTTTGCAACAATATTTTCTTTTTGATCCTCAATTCCCATTTCCAAATCCAGAAATTGTAGGGGCAGTAGTGCCCCAAAATCTGCACGCTATGGAAAATTGCGACATACTCATCATTTACCATCCTCTTTTTCAGTCTGAAGCAATCCGTTTGGCTACACATCGTGCCAATGATTCCGGCTTAAAAGTGGGTCTAGCGAATGTTTTAGAAATTTACAATGAATTTGCTGGAGGATCTTTGGATCCGGTAGCTATTCGTGATTTTGCTAGAATGCATTACTTACGCAACCCGTCTTTTAGGTATTTACTTTTGTTTGGTGATGCCACATTTGATTACAGAAATATTTACAAAATTGAAGGTTATCAAAATCTGATTCCAGGTTGGCAGACTCAGGAATCGCTGGACCCTATTTTTTCTTTCCCTTCAGATGATTTTTACGCACTTTTAGATCCTGAGGAAGGAAGTACCCTTCGAGGAGCTTTGGACATAGCTGTTGGACGGATTCCAGTAACTACGCTTCAACAGGCTCAAGATGTTGTGGATAAACTGATTCATTATGACCAAAGTGCGGATAAAATGGGTGATTGGCGTCTAAATGTATGTTTTTTGGCGGATGACGAAGACAATAACAAGCACTTAAATGACGCAGATGAGATAGCCACATATGTTCGTGATACATATCCTTTATATAATATTGAAAAAATATATTTCGATGCTTTTCCACAGGTCATTACACCAGGAGGTGAGCGATTTCCAGCTGCTAAAGAAGCCATAAACAAATCCGTATTCAAGGGGAATTTGGTTATGAATTATTTCGGCCATGGTGGTTCTACAGGATTGGCTCAGGAGCGGGTTTTGGAAGTAAGCGACATCAACAGTTGGACCAATTTGAATAGACTCATGCTTATGATCACAGCCACCTGTACTTTTGGAGGGTATGATAATCCCTTCCAAGTATCTGCAGGAGAGCAAGTACTGCTCAATCCACGAGGCGGAGCTGTGGGACTGATGACAACTACAAGAGCGGTATATGCTCATTCAAATAGAAGACTCACATTTTCAGTTTTTAGAAATCTATTTGAACGCGATCAAAACCGAGGTTTAGCTATTGGAGAGATCCTCCGAAGAGGTAAAAATTCGACCAGCGAAGACACACTACAGTCCAATGCAAGGAAATTTACCTTGTTGGGGGACCCCGCCACTTTTCTTCCTCAATCTGCCTATGATATCAGAACGCTTACCATCAATGGCAATCCCTTGGATTCTTCAAAACCAGACACATTAAAAGCGCTTGACAAATACACAATAACCGCAGCGGTAACAGACCCCGCAGGAAATACAATGGACTGGTTTAATGGAGAGGTCGATATTACCGTATTTGATAAAGAAATAGCCCTAAAAACACTAGGGCAAAATGCTGGAAGCAGTGCACGTAATTTTACACTGCAACGCAATGTGGTTTTCAAAGGAAAAGCGCGTGTACAAAATGGAAGATTTCAATATACTTTCATTGTCCCCAAATCTATTAATTATGCGGTTGGATCAGGAAAAATAACCTATTATGCCTGGCAAACCGACCTAACAGATGCAAGCGGCTACACAAAAGAAATATTAATCGGTGGAGCTGGAGAAGGTAAAGATTTGAGCTCCAATGGACCAGTCGTTGAACTTTATATTAATGATCTTCAATTTGTATCCGGAGGAGTTACTCACGAAAATCCCATATTGCTCGGCAAAATCAAAGCTGATAATGGAATAAATCTCACTGGAGCGAGTATAGGTCACGACCTTACAGCCACCCTAAACAATGACGATAAAAATACACGAGTACTTAATGATTTTTTTCAATCAGAATTGGATGACTTTACTCAAGGAGAAATACGCTTTCCTTTATTTAATGTACCCGAAGGGCCAAATCAAATTAGGGTGAAAGCATTTGATGTAGCGCACAAACCGGGTGAAGGTGTAGTGGATTTTACCGTTGTGAAGGGAGGTAACATTTCCATAAAACGTTTGCTTAACTATCCCAATCCATTTACATCAAAAACGAATATACAGTTTGAGCATAATCTGGCGGGAGTTCCTGTAGATGTGCAGGTTCAAATATTTTCACTTTCAGGACAATTGGTCAAAACAATAGACCAAAGACTTTTTTCGCAAGGATTTCTAGCCAGTGGTATAGAATTTAACGCCCGGGACGAATATGGTCAAATTTTGGCAAATGGGGTATATTTGTACAAAGTAAAAATAAAAAGTAGCGATGCAAATGGCAAAGTCATAACGCACGAAAGTGAATTTCAAAAGATGGTACTCTTAAACTAAGGCACCCCATACAATAATAAATACCAATCTGCATTATATTTGCGACACTTTAACTGTAATCTTAATGGCTAAACGAATGAACTTTTTTAAATCCCTCGCTCTTTTTTCGCTTGTAATCATTAACAGCATACCAGCTGACGCACAGCAAATACCCTGCGAATTGGTCAACGGACGGTGGCAACTGGCCGATGGAAGCCCATGCCCAAATGCCATCATCACTACTGTACCGTTTCTAAGAATAACACCAGATGCAAGAGCAGCGGCCATGGGAGATGCAGGTATAGCTACCTCTGCAGATGCTAGCTCTATGGCATTCAACGATTCAAAAACCGTATTCTCAAAAGAAAAATATGCAGCAGCGCTTAGCTATACACCTTGGTTTAGATCATTAGGCATTAATGATATAGCTCTTACTTATGCCAGCGGGTTTATGAAACTTGGTGACATTCAGGCAGTTGGTCTTTCATTGCGCTACTTTACCATGGGAGAGATAGATTTTACAGATATCCAGGGTGAACCATTAGGCAAAGGACGGCCGAATGAATTTGAAATAAAAGCAATGTACGCACGTAAGCTTACTGACAATTTATCTGCTGCTATTGGGCCTAAATTTATTTTTTCGGACTTAGCTTCAGGACAGAGATCAGAGCAATCATCAGATATTATAAAAGCTGGAAGAGCTGTTGCAGCAGACATTTCCTTCACTTACAACAAAACAATCCAAGGTAGTTTCAAGCGGGAAGTTACCATCGGAGCCGCAGCGACAAATATTGGTAGTAAAATTGCCTACACCAGCAATGTAAGCGATCTATTGCCGGCCAATCTCGGCATCGGTTACGGTTGGAAAGCTCACCTCGATGATTTTAATACCCTTACCCTTACACTCGATGTCAATAAACTAATGGTTCCAACTCCTCGTCATTTACAAGATCCTGATTTGGACAAAGACGGTAATGGTATAGCCGACTATCGTGAAAAAGCTGTATTTGATGCCATTACATCTTCATTTGGCGATGCACCGGATGGCTTTAGGGAGGAACTCAGAGAGTTAATGTTCTCGGCAGGAATGGAATACTGGTATGATAACCAGTTTGCCATGAGATTAGGATATTTTTATGAACATTTTCTGAAAGGAAATAGACGTTACATAACTGCAGGAATCGGATTGAAATACAATATTTTTGGAATCAATCTTTCCTATCTGGTACCTACCAATAATGTACGTAGCCCTTTGGACAACACGCTAAGATTTACACTTTCATTTGACCTTAGCAATGTGAATAAAAAAGAAGCTGCTTCAGGCCAATAAAACACATATACAAAAAAAGGGGGATGCATCCCCCTTTTTTTTAATACACCAATAAGCCGGATTCTGTAACCCCTAAAGGCTTCCGTCATTTATCTGGTTCCAGCATCACTGATGGAATCTAGCTGCCTACCCCTCCAAAAATCAAAAGCGAGCCACTTTTGCCCATGCAAGCACAGGTTTTCGGATATACTTGGCATTTCAACCCACAAGGTTTACCCCAGACCCATGTTGCCATGGCTCCGTGGGAGCTCTTACCTCCCATTTTCACCCTTACCTCGCTACAAAGCAGCGAGGCGGTTATTTTCTGTGGCACTCTCTGTATTTTGTTTAACAAAACCCCACCCGTTAGGTGGTGTGGCGCTCTACGTTGTCCGGACTTTCCTCCCCAGCAAACTGGAGCGACGGAATAGCATATTTCTGTTATAACAGAACTCATTGCAAAAAAATTCCCTAAAATTTAAATTTTGCGTGCAAATAACCTTTTGTTCACTCGAATGTGCTTTTTACACCTCATAAAACAAGGTAAATTCATTACCTTTGCACTAAATTCACCCTTACACAGGAGCCATCAAACCCTAAAAAATTGCTCCTCTAAAAAATAGTACATGAAAATTACAGTAGTTGGAACAGGTTATGTAGGCTTAGTTACTGGCACATGCTTTGCCGAAACTGGCAATCATGTCATTTGCGTAGATATTGATCAACAAAAAGTTGACAAACTGCAAAAAGGAGAAATCACTATTTACGAGCCTGGCTTAGAATTACTATTTGAGCGCAATATTAAACAAGGAAGACTTCATTTCACTACTCATTTAAAAGATGCAATTACAGATGCAGAGATTATATTTCTAGCACTTCCTACCCCTCCGGGAGAGGATGGATCTGCAGATTTGTCTTATATTATGGGAGTAGCAGATCAGCTGGGAGATATGCTGGACCACTATGCTGTTATTGTAGATAAAAGCACTGTTCCTGTGGGCACAGCAGATAAAGTTACTGAAATATTAGCCAGAAAGCTAGACAGATCGATGTTTGATGTGGTATCAAATCCCGAATTTTTGAGAGAAGGTGCGGCTGTAGATGATTTCATGAAACCAGACCGAGTGGTAATTGGCACAAGCTCTGAAAAAGCAGCGAATATCATGAAACGTTTGTATGATCCTTTTGTAAGACAAGGTAATCCAGTCATATTTATGGATGAGCGATCGGCTGAAATGACCAAGTATGCTGCCAATTCATATTTGGCAACAAGGATTAGTTTTATGAATGAAATAGCAAACCTTTGCGAGCGCGTTGGAGCTAATGTAGATATGGTACGTATGGGTATGGGATCAGATAGTAGAATTGGTAAGCGATTTCTATTTCCAGGTGTAGGGTATGGTGGGTCTTGTTTTCCTAAAGATGTAATGGCATTAGGCAAAACAGCTGAAGAAAACTCCTATGACTTCCGCATTTTAAAATCGGTTATGGCCACCAATGAAAAACAAAAAGAAAGATTGAGTCAAAAAATAAGTCGTTATTTCAATGATGATCTGATTGGTAAAAAAATAGCGATTTGGGGTCTCGCATTTAAACCAAACACAGACGATATTAGAGAAGCTCCAGCCCTTAAAATCATTGAAGATTTGCTTGCAGCCGGCGCAAAGGTGGCCGCATATGATCCCGAAGCCATGTCAAATGTAGAGCGCCTGATAGGAGACAAAATAAACTTTGGAACGGACCCTTATGATGTATTGGTAGATGCCGATGCCCTAGCCATAGTAACTGAGTGGGCACTATTTCGTACACCAAGTTTTGATGCCGTTGAGCGCCTATTGAAAAACAAAATTATATTTGATGGCAGAAACTTATATGATCTGGATCAAATGAGAGATAAAGGATTTTATTACGAAAGTATTGGGCGACCCATTGTTCAAAACCCTTGATAAAACCTTCTTTCCTAAAGTTAATCAACCTATTATGCCCCAATTTCGTCGTCACATTCTAATTACCGGAGGTGCAGGTTTTATAGGCTCACATCTTGTCAGGCATTTTGTTCAAAAATATCCCGATACTCTCGTTGTAAACCTGGATGCTTTAACTTATGCAGGCAATCTGGAAAATCTAAATGACTTGGATACAGCACCCAATTACAGCTTCCAAAAAGGAGATATTTGTAATTTGGATCTATTAAGAAGGCTGTTTTCACAATACAATTTTGATGGAGTCTTGCACTGTGCTGCCGAATCACATGTCGACCGTTCTATTGAAAATCCACTCACTTTTATTCAAACAAATGTACTAGGCACAGGAGCCTTGCTTCAGGTAGCTCGTGAGAATTGGCAAAGTGATTTTTCAGGAAAACGATTCTTACATATTTCTACGGACGAAGTTTTCGGAAGTTTGGGACAGGAAGGATATTTCACCGAAGAAACCAAATATGACCCCCGAAGTCCTTACTCTGCTTCAAAGGCGGGTTCAGACCATTTGGTAAGAGCTTTTTATCATACCTATGGTCTTCCTGTTATCATTAGTAATTGTAGTAATAACTATGGCCCTTACCAATTTCCTGAAAAACTAATACCTCTCTTTATTAGAAACATACTTACCCGAAAGCCACTACCAGTGTATGGTAAAGGGGACAATATTCGTGATTGGCTGTTTGTTTTGGATCATGTAAAAGCGCTGGATTTGCTATTTCATGATGGACAAATTGGTCAAACATATGCCATTGGGGGACACAATGAGTGGAAAAATATAGATTTAGTGAACCTTTTGTGTGATCTTATGGATCAAAAAACAGGGCAAAAACCTGGTTATTCGCGAGAATTGATCACATATGTTAAAGACAGACAAGGACACGATCATCGCTATGCCATAGACGCCTCAAAAGTAGCATCAACCTTGGGTTGGCAGCCTTCCTGCACCTTTGAAGAAGGACTTTCTAAAACCATCGATTGGTATTTGAGCCATGGAGAATGGATTGAACGGGTTTGTTCCGGAGCGTATCAACAATACTATGACAGACAATATAACCAGCGATAAATCACATTTTGCTAAAAAAATAGATGAGCTATGAAGGGAATAATTTTGGCAGGAGGGTCAGGTACTAGATTGTACCCCATCACCAAAGGGATCTCCAAGCAATTGGTCCCTGTGTATGACAAGCCCATGATATATTATCCCTTATCTATTCTGATGTTATCCGGAATCCGTGAAATTTTAATTATCACTACCCCTGAAGATAGCGACCAGTTTCGTAGATTGCTTGGTGATGGCAGCGAATTGGGATGTACCTTTGATTACGCTGTTCAGGCGATACCTAATGGCTTGGCTCAAGCTTTTGTCATTGGAGAAACGTTCATTGGTCAAGATTCGGTATGCCTGATTTTAGGAGATAATATTTTCTACGGTTCCAAACTGTCTGCAGCATTACAGCGTTGTACTCAACCAGAGGGAGGAATCGTGTTTGCCTATGAAGTGGCTGATCCTGAACGTTATGGTGTAGTAGAATTTGATGATACATATAGAGCTATCAGCATTGAAGAAAAGCCAAAGCAGCCAAAATCATCTTATGCCGTGCCTGGACTATATTATTATAGCAATGAGGTCGTACAAATTGCAAAGAATCTCCATCCTAGTGCAAGGGGTGAGTACGAGATCACCGATGTAAACCGTATATTCCTTGAGAGAGGTAATCTTCGGGTGGAAATGTTGGACAGAGGTACCGCCTGGCTTGACACAGGTACTTTCGAATCACTGCACGACGCAAGCGAATATGTAAGGGTTATTGAAAAGCGTCAGGGATTGAAAATAGGCTGTATTGAAGAAGTCGCCTTCAGAATGGGTTTTATTGATGCTAATCAACTAGATAAACTAGCCACAGGGCTGGAAAAAAGTGGATATGGTCATTACCTAAAGCGGCTATTGCAAAAATCTGGAAAATAATGCAATATCTATTTGTTTTAGGAATGATTCCTGAAATGGGAATGCCAACGGAGTCAACCATTGGCATTCCTTATAAATAGTGCGACATTGGGCGAATGTTAAATGGATTGATGTACCAAACCCATGGGTCATCAATCCACAATCAGCATCTTTTTTGTAGATAGTAATCCCTCAGAAGTAGACAGCTGATAATAGTATACACCACTTCCATTAAGTGCCGTACGGTCTATGCCTACCTCGTGGATACCAGCATCATAAGACCCAAATACCTCAAGTATAAAGCGCCCCATGGCATCAAAAACTGAAATAGCAGCATCCCCAGACTTGCTCAAGGCAAAACGAATCATTGTCTTATCTTGAAATGGATTAGGAGCATTCTGAAAAAGCACATTTTCTAAGCCTTTCTTTTCCAGCACCTCTTCCTTCATAAACGACAATGAAAGTGAAGTTACTTCCAATTCTTGGGTTATCCCCATGGCCTCCGTCATTGAGGAGTTAATCTCAATCGTCTCACTCAACAAGCCCTCTTTCTTGGCCTTGAATTGCAACGAAAACAAACTTTCATCTTTTTGCATTTGTATGCTTTCAGTTGTATTCCAACTTATAGTGATTAATCCCTTTTCAAGATGAGTAAAACCAAAGTGCTCCTCGCTTAAATCTGTCAAAACACCATAATTGACTTTTTCAAAATCAAGTTTGGTGGGATCAAATTGAAATGTAAACTGAAAACCAGCCAAATCTTGAGCATGGGTAGCATAAATAGGAACCTCCATTGTTGCGCCAGGCTTGATTTCTTGATCATATGTGGATAAAGTGCAATTCAGACTCCTGTTACCGGCAGAAATATCTGGCAGATCTAACATGGATGAGTTTACATCTCCTACTCTAATCGCAACAAAATCAGCATTGAGAGTTGGATTTTTTTCACAATTACTAAATAAGGAATTAATAAATATTAGCTCAGGAAAATTCTCAACAAATGGATTTAACGGATTAATAAATTCATAATCAGCCGGAATAAATCTCCAATAATTATTTTTCGGGAAAGAATCGGATGTTCCAAGTATAACTTTCCTTAGTTGAATAATGTCAGCTGCAGTCACAGATCTACTTTTGTTAATATCAGCTGCAATTATCTTATATGGACTTCCAAGAGCTTGAAAGCCAAGAATATGCAATTGAATACGTAATATATCCGCTGTAGAAATTCCCATGAATTTAATTCCAACCACTTCACATCCAAAATTAAATTGAGTTTGATATCCACTTTCAACCTCCCAGCTATATTCACCCATTTCATTCGTTTCCGCCAGCACTTGTGGGCCTGTAACTATTTTTGCATTTGGAACCGGAAGTCCGTTTTCAGAGTAAACTTTACCCTCAATTCGACATGGTATGGAGTCATTTTTACAAGAAATAATTTGAATCATGGAATTCATTGGAATCAAGCAATGTCCATCAGACTTCATTTTTGCCAATGCTTCGACATACTTATATGCAGTGTAGGTATTGCTCATTGACCCGAATTCTCTGGTCGTATGAATATTGGATGACTTGGCAAAAAGAGAATATTGTATAAACATCAAGAAAACAATTGATAAAAATAATCGAGCAACCATAATTCGTTTAGCATTAAAAAGGTTAAAAATATTTTTCATTTGCTTTTATATACCAATACAAAATGTAAACGGTTGGGTCTAATATAAAATTATATTATATATTTTCAAATTAAAAATTCAATCAACTTATTCGATATTCGCTATTTACAAACTGTGATTGATAATGTATTTACCATTAATATAGACTATCGTAATCTGGAATATTGCCGACAATTTCCTACCATGTGAGCAATTGACATTTCTAAAATTAATTTTTCGATAAATTATAGTAATAGGTAGATCCTCCTGATTTTAAACACGTATGATCAACCTCAATTGGGCAAAGACTTTTAATTGGATGATGGATTAATGTATATTCTAGGCCTGATTAGCTAAATTTCATCTTTTCAATAGCCGTTACTTTCAACATATTTTAAAATTACATTTCTATGAGAAATAAAATTGATTTCTGATTTGAAATTGGTAGGTATGTCGGATATTTGTCTTCAAATAAACTAATCATGAACATTCCTAAGTTTTTGTCTTTAGCGATAACCCTACTCATATTAACTGCTTGTGCCAATGTTTTTTACAGTCCCGATGCTGGCATTTTAGCCAAAAAACAAAAAACCATTGCCATCATCCCACCCAAAATAGCCATTGCGGCAAACAAAAAAATTGATGCAAATGCGATGAAAGAGCAACAAAAAACGGAATCCATGAATTTTCAAAGTGAATTATATTCATGGATGTTGCGCAGGAAAATGCAGGGCAAAATAACTCCAGATATACAAGATATTGAAAATACTAATGTAAAACTTCAACGGGCTGGGTATCCAGAAAAACCGCTGACTCCGTCAGAACTTTGTGATCTACTCGAAGTAGATGGGGTATTAACATCTAATTTTGGGCTATCAAAACCCATGTCAGAAGGTGCTGCAATTGCACTCGGTCTGGTTGTCGGCATTTGGGGTTCTACTAATGAGGTGCGTGCCAACTTAAGTATACATGATTGCTCAGCAAAAAAAATGATATGGAATTATGATCAGACCCTATCCGGAGGCGTTGGCAGCAGCCCTGCTCGAATTGTTGATCAGCTCATGAGGAGGGCAAGCCGAAAAATGCCTTATACGAAGAAATAAACTCAAGCTACATTCACTTTTCGCTGCGGCAAAGACAAAGCTTTCTGAATAAGATTTATTTTTGATCTAACCGGATTGAAAATGAAATAAAATATTCAAGAACAACTAATTAAGTTTTAGCAATATTTCACATACTTGACCTATTTGATCAAAGGAAACATCTAAATGAGTCACCATCCTAATGGTTTGAGGCCCGAATCCAGATGCCAGCACATGCTGAGCCCTTAAGCACTCTATAAATGCCTGACCAGTCATAAAATCTGGATCAATGTCGAATATAACGATGTTAGATTGCACAGGTCTTAGGTTTCTAATCCATGTCAATAGGCTTAATGTATCCGAAAGCTGTCGCGCATGCCTATGATCTTCATGCAATCTGTCAATATGATTATCGAGGGCATAAATGCCTGCAGCTGCAAGATAACCCGCCTGACGCATTCCTCCACCCATTACTTTCCTTACCCTTCGCGCCTCCTTTATAAATGATTGGCTCCCCGTCAATACAGAGCCTACCGGTGCTCCCAAACCTTTTGATAAACAGACAGACACAGAGTCGAACAAGGCCCCAATTTCAAGCGTGCTATCGCCAGTTTCTGCTAATGCATTAAAAATACGTGCGCCATCTAAATGAATGGCCAAGCCTTCGGATCTACACAAACTACTTATTGGTTCTATCTGGTTCAGTTTGTACACTGCACCTCCTGCTCTGTTTACTGTATTTTCAATTACTACCAATTTTGTTCGCGGCAACCAATCATAAAGTGGCCGAATACAATTTCGAACTTGTTCTGCTTTCAAGATTCCATGATCACCCTTAACCAGCTGTAAAGAAATGCCAGCGTGAAATGCAAAACCCGCTGATTCATATTGATAAACATGGCTATTTTCTTCTACAATCATTTCATCCAATGGCTGTGTGTGACACTTTATGGCAATCTGGTTGGTCATCGTACCCGATGGGCAAAAAACTGCTGCTTCATGCCCAAATAATTTAGCCACTTTTTGTTCAAGGGCATTGACTGTGGGATCTGCACCAAATACATCATCTCCAACTTCTGCACTGAACATGGCGTCTAACATACCCGGGGTGGGACGGGTAACCGTATCACTCATCAGATTAATAATCATATTGCTATTTTTTTTGAATGTAAATTCGATTTTTATTGTTCCAGTTTTTATTAATGCAGAGCCAAATATGAGAAACTATTTCATATAAATCTTTCCCTTTTCATATCTTTTATGATGTTATGAAGATAGGGTTAACTTTAATTCAATCGCCCATGTATCATAAAAATATTAAATTCTGAAGTCACCAATTTAGCTTAATCCAATAGCTGCGTCTTTAGAAATATTTGATGAGAAATAAGGCCCAACAGGAACTCATTACCTTTTGTTCTTGCTACTTTCTGCCGCAGCAATCATTGTTATACCGCGTAAAATGGCATCCGGATTGAATGATATACTGTCGATACCCAGATCCACCAAAAACTGGGCAAAATCTGGCAAATCACTCGGTGCTTGACCACACAAACCTATGGGCTTACCTTTCTCATGAGCTACTTGAATAACTGTAGACAGCATTTTAAGTACTGCAGGACTGCGCTCATCAAACAAATCGGCAATCATTGCTGAATCACGGTCTATTCCCAGCACCAACTGAGTAAGATCATTTGAGCCTATTGAAAATCCATCAAACAAATCTGCAAACTCAGCTGCGAGTAAAACATTGCTGGGTATCTCCGCCATCACATACACTTGCAGACCATTGTCACCCTTACCCAATCCATTGACACGCATAATTTCAAGCACTTTTTTTCCTTCTTCCACAGTACGACAAAATGGAATCATAACCTTTACATTGGTTAGTCCCATTTCATTTCGGACCCGCTTTACAGCTTCACATTCTAGTCCAAATGCCTCGGCATAAGCTGGATGGTAATAACGAGAAGCTCCTCTTAATCCTAACATTGGATTTTCCTCCGATGGTTCAAACCATTTCCCTCCTATTAGCTGCGCGTATTCATTACTTTTAAAATCACTCATACGCACAACCACATCTCTGGGATAAAATGCTGAAGCCACCATGGCAATTCCCTCAGAAAGACCTTGTATAAAATATTGCTTTTTGTCTGAAAAACGACTTGTAATTGCTGCAATGGAGCTCTTTTCATGACTTGTTGGCAAACTATCAAACCTAACAAGGGCCATGGGATGAATTCTGATCAACTGATTTATTATAAACTCCATACGCAACAAGCCCACACCTTGATTAGGTTGCATAGCCAAGCGAAACGCTCGGTCGGGATCAGCCAAAATCAACATGGGTTTGGTTTGGGTGACAGGCACTTTGTCGACAGATACGGTTGATTTTTGCCAGGGAATTGCTCCATCATACACATAACCCAAATCGCCATGGGCACAACTAACTGTAATAATCTGACCATCGCTAATCTTTTCCATAGCATTGCCTGTACCCACAACAGCATGAATCCCCAGTTCCCTGGCAACAATAGACGCATGACTTGTCCGACCACCCTTATTGGTCACAATACAAACCGCCTTTTTTAGCAATGCATTCCAATCAGGATTGGTAATGTCCGCGACAATTATATCACCATGCTCCACTTTATGTGCGTCAGCCAGAGATTTTATCAGACAAGCCCTACCAGATGCAACACCTCTGCCGACTGCTTTACCGCTACATATGGGAGAAAATGCCGTTTCTAACTTAAATTCCAGAAATTCAGCACTCTGGTTGAGACTATGCACCGTTTCAGGTCTTGCTTGAAGAATATAAAGTTCACCATTTATCCCATCTTTTGCCCATTCTATATCCATAGCCTGACCATAATGTTGGGCTATGTCTACGCACCAGCGGCCTAAAGTATGAATTTCTGGGTCCGACAAAGAAAATTGTTGCTGCTCTGTGATTGAGCAAGGTACCATTTGTAAAGGATTGGGGCCAGATTGACTATATTGAAGTCTGGTTTCCTTTGCCCCAAGATTTCTTTTAATAATAGCATATTTGCCTTTTTCTAAAGACACCTTGGAAATATAGAATTCATCCGGTGAAACTGAACCTTGCACAACATTTTCACCCAATCCCCAAGCAGATGTAATATACACTACCCCTTCATATCCGGTCTCAGGATCAACTGTGAAGGCAACACCCGCGCTGCCCACATCAGACCTGACCATCCTCTGTATTCCAACAGATAACAAAACGTCCATGTGTTCAAACCCATGATCTATACGGTATTTGATTGCCCTATCATTATATAATGAAATGTAACACTTGTGGATAGCATTTAATAGGGCCTTATTACCTTCAATGTTTAAAAAACTGTCGTGTTGACCCGCAAAACTCGCAGAAGGCAAATCCTCTGCAGTTGCACTACTGCGTACAGCCACTGGTACATTTTCCCAGGCTCCATACGCTTCAAGGATCATTTTTTCAAGCTCATCAGGGAAACTACCATTGGCGATAAGATCACGACACTCAGCCCCTACCTTCCCCAAATTGTCTAAATTGGCATCAAGTGTTACCAAACATTGGGCAAGACGCTCCTCGAGGCGATTATAAGCCAAAAAGTATTTATAGGCAGCGGCTGTTATAGCAAAGCCTTCCGGCACTTTTATCCCTTTGCGCACAAGCGCATTGGTCATCTCGCCAAGTGAAGCATTTTTACCTCCAACTTGTGGCAAATCAGAGAGTCGAATCGATGTAAATGGTATTATATAATTCATGCGCATCTAAATTTAGCTAGTAAAATACTCAAATTCAATAGCATAAAGAAATTCACCCACCATAATTGATGGTGCTTATGACTTTTGATAAAGAATGCTGCTTGATTAAACTCGCTTCTGGAATATCATGCTGACGACATCCCCCTCACCATTGTGATAGGTCCCCTCTTTGAGCGCGACGATTTCTTTAGCTTGGTAAATAAAGGATAATTCGGCGAAATCCTCGTTTAGCATATCTAAATCATACAGCATATCCAATCTGGATGGTCCTCCAGAACCGTACTTTAGTTGATCTTTGCCAAAAGCCTGAAGCACTATAAAACCACCTGGGCGTAGGGCTTGGGCCAAACGGCTGTGTATTTTACTTCTAATCTCAGGCGGAAAGTGAGCAAATATCAAACCAATCAGATCAAAACTACTTTCTGAAAGCGGATATTTCTCTATATCTGATAATATATAATGGATAGAAACCTCTTGCCTCGCAGAAAGCGTCATGGCCTTAGTTTTGCCTTGTTCAGCGTAATCTAAAGCGGTTACTTGCCAGCCAAGACTAGCAGCAAACACAGCATTTCTGCCTTCCCCTTCGCATGGAAGTAACATAAGCCCGCCCTGTAAAGCGGAGATATCAGGCCTCTGTAAAGCTTCCTTGAAAAAAGCATTGGGTTGGTCTCCGTAAACATAGACCTCCTGAGCGTATCTCTCATTCCAAAAAGACTGCATACATCATAATGGTTTAACAAATGAAATACGCCAAGCTCCTCTAAAATCGCCTGTTTTATAGCCTATAGCTTTATCTGCAGGATATTTTTGAGCTATTGCGTCTAGCGTTGCGGGGGCTATATCGCCGTCGGGATTGCCGTGACACCCTAGACATAATGGCATACCTAATAATATGGGCACATATACGATGTATTCGTCGCCTCTAGCATCGAATACAGGTCCTTTTAAATTACCCGCTTGTGCAGCCTCTTCCATACTTATCAGGACATTTTTATCCGCATCTTCAGCGCTATTTGCAGGATTCCGGTTTTTTAGAGAGATACGTTTAATACCAATATGTTGATCATGGACTACAGATTTTGTTAGAGTCAGTGCTTGTTCATGGCAAAATGGAACGGCACCCTCAAATCCAACTGCTGCAATTTGAGTCATTAAGGTGGATAACAATAATTGTTGCGCATCCTGCGCGAGCAATTTGGCAGAATCAATGTAGAAAGAAGAATCGGGTATTATTTGCTTGGAAGCTGAATCTTCAACTTTTCCTTTTTGCTCGGTGCCGCATGATATATAAATGGCAATAAGGCTAAACAGAAAAAAGTACCTCTTCATGTAAATGAATTTGAGGCAATATCGCATAATTAAAGGATAATGGATGTAACGAAAGTTACAGAACCCATTACAATTCAAAACTGAAGCCGTCCTCTAATAATTTTTTGTATCTGTTCTCATCAAACCGGTACAGGCGTGCGGGACGATGCGAGACTCCTTCCTGAGATTCGTTCATATCTACCAGCAATTTCATAGCTAAAATTTTCTTTCGGAAATTCCTTTTGTCTAAAGGAGTCTCCAGCACAGCTTCATATAATCTCTGAAGGGCAGAAAGGGTGAATTTAGGTGGGAGTAATTCGAATCCTAAGG
>CAYUZA010000046.1:0-16217 GCA_964449535.1 uncultured Saprospiraceae bacterium | reverse complement strand
TCTATTCAGCACCGCAGCCACGTACCATCACATTTGGTATAAATGTAGGTTTTTAACTAAAAGAAATATTGTAACATGAAAAACGTAAAAATACTATGTAGCCTTCTAATCCTGGTAGGATTGTTGAGCTGCAACAAATATCTGGATATCGATCCCGCTCAAAATATTAGTGAAAGCGTTGCTTTAACAACGGATGCAAATGTGAAGAGCGTATTGCGCGGAGCTTACAGCCGTCTACGACACAGTGCGGTTTATGGTGGTAGAATTCTGCGCAATAGTGAGCTTTTGGCCAGTGATGGCGAGATCCTTTGGGTGGGAACATTTGGTGGGCCCAGACAAATTTCGAATAAACAGATGTTTGCTGAAAACGAAGATGTACGTGCTCAATGGCTACGTTGCTATGAGGTTATTAATGTCTCTAATAATGTATTAAGTGCGCTAGATGTAGTTAACGAGAGCGATCGAGATCGCGTAAAAGGTGAAGCCTTGTTTATTCGGGCTTTGATGCACTTTGAGTTAGTACGTTTCTTTGGCAAACAATATCAAGCTGGTCAAAATAATACACAGTTGGGTGTACCCATTATCGCTACACCTACCCGCGAAATTAATCCAGAAAATTTTGTGGCAAGAAATAGTGTAGAGGAAGTATATAATCAGGTAATCGCGGATTTGCGGGAAGCTGCTGGCTTGCTACCTCCAAAAAATGGGCTGTTTGCAGGAGCAGATGCTTCACGCTCTTTATTGGCAAGAGTACTGCTCCAAAAAGGTGATTATGCCGGAGCTCTCACAGAAGCGAATACAGTATTAAATAATAGCAATTATAGCCTACAAGGCACCTATGCTGCTGCTTTCAACGGTGACACTCCAGGTAGTGAAGACGTATTTGCTATTGAATTTACCAATCAGGATGGTTTGAATGCCATGACTGAATTTTGGTCTGTTCCTGAATTTGGTGGCCGCGATGGTGATATTGAAATACTTCCAGGTCATTTGGCTTTGTATGAGGTGGATGATCAACGACTGGCTCTATTTTTCGAAAGTGCGGGTGCAACGAGATCTGGCAAGTGGAACAATCAATTTGGGTACATCCCCGTAATAAGATACGCCGAATTGTTCTTAATCAGGGCAGAATGCAATGCACGTCTTGGATCTAGCGTAGGAGCAGCACCCGTTGAAGATTTCAATACCACTTATACGCGTGCAGGTCTGCCCGCTAAATCCAGTGTAACTTTAGAAGATATTTTGCTGGAGCGTCGTCGAGAACTAGCCCACGAAGGGCATAGAATTCATGATATCCGCCGCTTAAAAGAGAGTTTTGGTACTTGGAGCTACAATGATGACAAGCTAGTATTCCCAATACCAGCTATTGAAATAGTTACCAATACCAACTTAAAGCAAAATCCAGGGTATTAAGATTTTTATATTTAATAACAATCAATTTGTACTTACAGAATCCCCGTTCGCGGGGTTTCTGTATTTTTATGAAAAATATTTATTTATGAAGCGATTGGGAATTTTTCTATTCAGCTTTTTGCTACCCTACTTCTTTATTTTTGCGCAAACGCCACAGTCGCCAGAACAGTTTTTGGGATATAGCACAGGCAAGTCTTTTACATATCATCACCAAGTAGAGACTTATTTCAAACATTTAGATGCAACGAGCGACCAAGTTAAGTTGCAATATTATGGCACTAGCTATGAAGGCAGGCCGTTATTTGTGGTTTTGATCAGCAGCTCTACTCATTTGACAAACCTGGAATCTATTAGACAAAGTAACAGAAGCAGAGCGGGGCTTGACAAAGGCACCATCATTAAAGAACAACCGGTTATCGTATGGATGAGTTATAATATACACGGAAATGAAGCAGTATCTACGGAGACTGCTATGCTGAGTGCTTATGAACTTATTTCAGACCCCGGCTATAAAACGCTGTTGGAAGGCACTTTAATTGTGATTGACCCATGCCTCAATCCGGATGGTCATACGCGATATGTGCAGTTTTACACCGAGAAAAAAGGGTTAAATCCAGATATAGCTCCTTTTTCGGAAGAACATCAGGAAAATTGGCCAGGCGGAAGACCAAATCACTATTTGTTTGACCTAAATAGAGATTGGGCATGGCAAACACAGCGCGAAACTCAACAAAGAATAGGCTTGCTAAATGCTTGGTTGCCCCAAGTTCATGTTGATTTTCATGAAATGGGCATTGATGCCTCCTATTTTTTTTCACCGGCAGCAGAACCCTATCATGAAGATGTAACTCCTTGGCAAAGAGATTTTCAGCAACAAGTGGGTCGGTATCTCGGCAAGGCTTTTGATGAAGAAGATTGGCTTTATTTTACAGCAGAAGTATTTGACCTTTTTTATCCTTCTTACGGCGACACTTACCCTACTTACAATGGTGCCATAGGCATGACCTATGAACAAGGTGGCTCTGGCAGAGCAGGACTTGCAGTACTTAATAGTGAAGGTGATACATTGACCCTTACAGACAGAATTTTACACCACCATAAAGCGGGCTTGAAAACCATTGAAGTGTCTTTCCAGCAGCGGGAAAAATTATTACAAGAATTTCAGCAATATTTTACAGAAAGTGTATCCAACCCTCCAGGTTGGTACAAATCATATATAGTAAAAGAAGACCACCCCAAAAAAATGGCTGCCCTGACTGATTATCTTAAAGCAAATGAAATACAGTATGGATATGCAAGCACCGGACAAAAAATAACTCAAGGCTTTTCCTACAAAGAAAACAAAGAAGGACCGTTTTCTGTAGAAAAAGGAGATTTGGTTTTATACGCAAGTCAACCCAAAAGCCGGCTCCTGAAAATTTTGTTTGAACCCAATACCCATATTCCAGATTCTAATACCTACGATATCACAGCTTGGTCCTTGCCTTATGCTTGGGATCTAAATGCCTTTGCAAGCAAAGTTGCTGTTCCTTTCCAAGGTAAGCAGGAACTAGTAAAAGGTTCCTATTTACCTGCTGACAGCACCATTGCTTTGATTTTGCCATGGCATGACATTGCAGATGGGCGTTTTTTAGCCACGGCGTTACAAAAAGGCTTACAACCCAGAATTTCAGAAAAAGAAATCCAAATCGAAGGCAAGAAAATTCCTATGGGAAGCCCTATTTTTTTGAGAAAAGATTTGGGGAAAGAAGGAATGGCTAAACTCAACCAGTTGGCTGATCAGGAAAGTGTGTCACTTATTTCTTTGAGTAGTAGCTTTCCGGAAAAAGGGCCATCATTTGGTTCTGGAGCCGTACGAAGGATAGAAGCCCCAAGGGTTGGAGTTGTAATTGGAAGTGGATTTTCAACTTCTGAAATTGGCGAAATCTGGCACTTATTTGAACAAGATCTTGGATATCCCATACACCGCATACCCAAAGAAAATATAAGAGAAAATGTCTTGAAAAATATTGATGTTCTATTTGTCGCATCCACATATGATATGGACTGGTTTAGCGAATCTAGGAGTCAGATTCTTCGGGAATGGGTCCGTAATGGGGGCCGACTAATTCTGCAGGAAGGGGCAGTTAATGCGGCTGCACAAAGGGGTTTTACAATAAAAGTAAAAAAAGAAACAGGCACTACTGATAGTCTTAAGAAACTTGAAATAAAACCATTTGCTGCTTTGGAGAATGATCAAATCAGCAGGCAAAATCCCGGCAGCATCTTCCGGCTCCAGATGGATTCTACCCACCCATTGGCCTATGGATATTCAGACCATTTTTATATTCTAAAAACAAATCAATCCGTATTCGATGCGCTGGAAAATGGTAGTCAGGTGGGAATTCACACGCAAGGCAGCCACATCAACGGATTTATCGGCCACAAAATAAAAAATAATATCGTTCAAGGCATGAGTATAGGCAGCGAACGAATAGGCAAAGGTCATGTTGTATATGTGGTTGACAATCCAATATTTCGCTCATTTTGGCGCAGTGGTAAGCTTTTGTTAGCCAACGCTACTTTTTTAATGCCATAAATCTTTGAAATTTGTGATGACAACCACCACATTAGTAGAGAAAATCAAGACAAAGTCTTTCACACTTTGTGTCAAAAATACTTTATGTTTAATGATGGTAATCATGGTGCTTACACCATTGACAGGTCAGGTTCCGATCTGCCAGCCATCAGGACGGTATAGCAGTGAGATATTCACTTGTGTGGACACTATGGTAAATCGATCCTATGGTCAGGGTCGGGTTGATTGGATATGGAACAATCTGCTTTGTTTAGATCTCAGAGTGCCACCGTATACGCAATCTCGGTCGCTATTTTTTGATTGGTATGAACCCTGTGGAGATAGTGTTGAACAAAGACCACTCATAATACTGGTTCATGGAGGTGCTTGGTCGGAGGGTCGAAAAGAGGATTTTGCAGAATTTGGACGATACTATGCGCGCAAGGGATTTGCCGTCGCATCGATCAATTATCGATTATCACTACCTCCAAATATCTTATGCTGGAATCAAGATGCTGATGCCATAAGGCTTCATCGTGCCGCGTTTCGTGGGTCAGTAGATACCAAAACTGCTATTAGATATTTTAAAGCAAATGCCAACACATTTAAAATTCATCCAGATCGGATATTTTTATTAGGCGCTAGTGCCGGTGGCTTTAATGTGCTTGGCGCAGCATTTATGGATCAAGAAAGTGAACGCCCTGAAGCATGCAAAGTTCAACCTCAATTGGGCGAATGGTTTGGCGAATGGCTTTATCCGGATTTGGGATCTATAGAAGGAGAATCCCCACACATGTCTTTTTCTACGGAGGTTCATGCAGTAGTAAATATCGCAGGTGCTATTTGGACCCCTGATTTGTTTTCTGGCCAGGCAAAACCTGCTTTGCTAAATGTTCATGGCGAGAAAGACGATGTAGTTCCTTACGGTACTGATTGTATATTGCCAGCTGTAAGAGCAAGTGGTTTATTCCAGCATTGTATCCCCTCCATAGGTTCCAAAGATCTACATGATTTTGCTCTGCAAGAAGGTGTAGAGTCCTTTTTATTCTCATTACCGAATGCGACCCATGCATTTACAACGGCTCAAATCATGCAGATAACGTCTCGGATTGATGTATTTTTATGTGAACAATTATCACCTGTGTCATCCGTAGGCGATTTTGAAAACAATGTAGTGGCTGAATTATTTCCGAACCCTGCCGTTAATATGATCCACTTAAAAGTATCTGAAGAAGGGAATTTTACTCTTTTAGATTTGAGGGGTTTACCCCAATTATCCAGAAGATGTGTAGCGGGTAGAAACATGATTGAGTTGCCAAATTTACCCCAAGGATGTTATGCTTGGAAGTATAATACATCAAAAGGATACGCTACAGGCAAAATGATACTAAGTCAACAATAACCCAAAAGTGCTTTGTTATACGCCAGTTGGTCTGGCAAATCAGCTAACACATTACCCCAAATTGAACTAAATTCCGTAATCTTGCGGCAAATTAAGTATAAGGTAACATGGCAAATCAGGAAGATGCATTTAAAAAAATAATTGCACATTGCAAGGAATATGGTTTTATCTATCCCTCCAGCGAGATTTATGATGGTTTGAGCGCGGTATATGACTACGGTGTGTATGGAGTTGAACTTAAAAATAATATCAGACAATATTGGTGGCAATCTATGACGCTAATTCACGAGAATATTGTTGGGATTGACGCAGCCATTTTTATGCATCCCACCACATGGAAAGCTTCAGGCCATGTAGATGCCTTTAATGACCCTTTAATTGATAATAAAGATTCTAAAAAAAGATATCGTGCTGATGTTCTTATTGAAAATCAGATAGACAAACTTGATGAAAAAATTGAAAAAGAAGTAGAAAAAGCGAAAAAGAGATTTTCTGAAGGCTTTGATGAGACGCTCTTCCGCTCGACCAATGCACGAATTCTGGAATTGGAAGAAAGAAAGAAATCAATCAGCTCACGCCTTGCAGATGCGATGACCCATAATGATTTGGAAGGATTAAAAAATCTGATTACAGAACTGGAAATTGCCTGCCCGGAGAGTGGTTCTCGCAATTGGACAGAAGTGCGGCAGTTCAATCTGATGTTCAATACGCAGCTTGGGGCTATTGCAGGAGATGACGGGCGCTTGTATTTGCGTCCAGAAACTGCACAAGGGATTTTTGTTAATTTTTTAAATGTGCTAAAAACATCGAGAATGAAACTGCCTTTTGGTATAGCCCAAACTGGAAAGGCATTTCGCAATGAGATCGTAGCTCGTCAATTTATTTTTAGAATGCGCGAATTTGAACAAATGGAAATGCAGTTTTTTGTCAAGCCAGGTGAGGAAATGCAATTCTACAACTATTGGAAAGAGCAGCGCATGAAGTGGCATCTTGCGCTGGGAACACCAGCTTCGAAATATCGATACCATGATCATGAAAATCTGGCGCATTATGCTAATGCTGCCGTAGATATTCAATATGAATTCCCATTTGGGTTTAAAGAATTGGAAGGCATACACTCCCGAACTGATTTTGACTTGAAACAACACCAAGAATTCAGCGGAAAAAAACTAACGTATTTTGATCCTGAAACCAATGAAACTCATGTGCCGTATGTCGTAGAAACGTCTATAGGACTTGATCGGATGTTTCTTGCATTGATGTCAAATGCACTCGTCGAAGAGCAGGTACCAGATGCCAAAGGAGAGGATTCAACACGCACAGTGCTCAAACTACCCGCAGCGTTGGCTCCGGTCAAGTGTGCCATTCTTCCATTGGTCAAAAACAAAGAGGAGCTTACGGACCAAGCCAAAGCTATATTTGATATGCTTAAATTTAGTTTCAAATGCCAGTATGACGAAAAAGATGCCATAGGTAGACGATATCGCCGACAAGACGCCATTGGTACGCCTATTTGCATTACGGTTGACTTTGAAACCCTTGAAGACAATGCTGTCACAATCAGACACAGAGACACTCTACAACAGGAACGTATTGCTATTTCAGCATTAAAAACTAGAATTGCAGAACTGGTTTCTATGGAAACCCTATTGCAAAATATAGGGTAAACGAATGTTCTCTGAGAGATTTAGTCAAAACGATTGTCTTAATTATTCGTTTTCCTCAGGGATAAAAACCATAGAAACAGAATTAACACAGTGCCGTGTATTTTTCCGAGTAAAGCCCTCACCAATAAATACGTGACCTAAGTGTCCGTCGCAGGCAGCGCATACAATCTCAGTTCTTCTCCCATCTGGGTCAGGCAGCCTTTTGACACCTCCGGATATTTCGTCATCGAAACTTGGCCAACCACAACCAGAATCAAATTTGTCTTGGGATAGATATAACGGTTGCCCGCACTGCCTACAGGCATATATTCCTTTTTGAAAAAGGCGGTAATACTTACCTGTGTATGGCATTTCTGTACCTTTTTGCAATATGATGCGCTTTTCTTCGTCGTTCAAAGGTGGAAGGTTTTCCAACATAGCTTTTGTTGATGCTTATGATTTCAATAGGTTAGCATATTTCTTCCTGAATTTTTGCACCTTGGGATTGATCACATAAGCGCAATATGGCTGACCAGGATTTTGAGCAAAATAATCAACATGATATTCTTCTGCAGGGTAAAAACGCTCGAAAACTTTAACTTCGGTGACTATGGGATCCTCCCATAATTCTGGAGCTACTTGGGAAATAGCGTTTTCTGCTTCTTTTTTCTGAGCCTCGTCATGATAAAAAATAGCACTTCGATAATGAGCTCCCACATCATTTCCCTGCCTATTCAAGGTAGTTGGGTCGTGCGTAGAAAAAAAGACCTCTAGCAGGGTAGCATAACTTATTATTGTAGGATCATAATAAATCTGAATAGCTTCTGCATGTCCGGTTAGACCATTAGATACTTGCTTGTAGGTTGGATTTTCTTCCCTTCCGCCTGTATAACCGGGAACTACTTTTTGAACACCTTTTAATTCCGTAAAAATAGCCTCTGTGCACCAAAAACACCCCCCGGCAAAAGTAGCTTTGGAAAGACCGTTAGTATCTATTGCTATCATATCAGTATTTTTTTGAGGTGAATCTACCTTGGCATTACAAGAGGTAATACCCATTGAAAAAAATATACTCAACAAAATCATTACTCCCATTTTCCTAAATTTAATATGTTATGATTTATTCAGCTATTCCATCTGCTTTATCCACCAGTGGATCGGGCACACTCCTCATTACCAAACCTTGTTGTTGAATACTCTCCTGATGAATAGCCGCATATACTTGTTGCGCAAATACTGTATTTAGGTCAGCTGATGCACTTAATTTCTCTACATTCTGCATCACTTTTGCCCAGCGCTCAGGTTGATAAATGGAGATATCACATTCTCTTTTGACCATACCAATTTCGCCAGCTAAGCGCATCCTGGCAGCTAATAGGGCTACGATATCGGCATCTACATCATCTATTCTACGTCGCAATTCATCAAGGGTATGCAATGTAAGGGGATGAGAAGCTTCTGCGTTTCGAATGAGTAGCTGGCGTAATAAATTAATGAGTTCTGCTCCTGTGATCTGCTGGTCAGCATCGCTCAATGCTTTGGCTGGCTCCGGATGTACCTCAATCATAAGCCCGTCGTATCTCAGATCTAAAGCCATCTGGGCCGTCTCCAATAGATTGTTTGTTCTACCGCAAATATGACTGATGTCGCAAATTAGTTGCAGATCAGGGTAAGCAGTTTTTAATTCAAGGGGAATCTGCCACAAAGGTACATTTCGATATACTTTGTGATCAGCATTATAAAAACCTCTGTGCAAAGCACTTATTCTACTAATCCCAGCTTGTAAAAAGCGCTCAATACCCCCTCTCCAGAGTGATAGGTCAGCATGAACTGGATTCTTAACCAATATAGGAATATCTACACCCTTCAGTGCATCAGCAATTTGTTGTACGTAAAACGGGTTCACCGTAGTTCTAGCCCCAATCCAAAATGCATCTATTCCGTATCGGAGTGCCATTTCTACATGTGCTGTAGAGGCAACTTCAGTTGAAACGGGGATGCCAAACTCGTCTCTTATTTCCACTAACCAACGTAGTCCCTCTTCGCCAACACCTTCAAAAGTATTAGGGCGACTCCTAGGTTTCCACACCCCTGCACGAAATAAATGCAACGGATTACCCTTCAGAGATTTAACTGTCGCTTGCAATTGTTCAAGCGATTCAGCACTGCAGGGCCCCGCCATGATTAGCGGTCTTTCAGATCCTTGTATTGCTGGAAGAATTTCTCGTTTCATATTTTAAGAAACAAATAAAATCTGTACAGGTTGTATACAGCAATAAAAAAACTAATCCATTGGAATTAGTCTGGCATATAAAAAAAAAGAAGGGCATACACCCTCCTCAAAGTTGATTTAAAACTGTGCAGCATTGGACACCTAACCATCAAGTGCTTCCTGACACCACATAGTCTTTAAGCGGGGCAAAAATAAATCCAAGCACTAATTTTTTATTTATTTCCATTGTTTATTTTTCAACAATTCTGAATATTGGCGGTTGAAAAGCCTATTTTGAAGTTAACTCATAAACTGAATTGATGAGTTTGTAAATAATGCACTAATGATACCACTATTCTAAACCCCTTAAAAAATCGTCAGCATCACGAAGCAATTCTTCTAGCTGCTGATGCAATTTCTTCTTTTGCTCATCTCCTTCTTCTGCCGGCAAATTTTCTGTTTGTTCAATCTGTTGCTTCAACTCGATTTGTTTTTGTTCGATAACATCTAATTTTACTTTTTCTTCGTTGCTGAGAGATGCTGAATGTGTTTTTATTTCCTCCACAAAGGCGCCAATTTTATCAGAAGCCTCATGGTATTTACCTGCGTCAAATTTTTCTTTTTCTGAAATGAGCAATTCCGAAAAGCTATTTCCCAACTGCTTCATTTGTTGTAAAATAGCGCGGGATTGATCTTTTTCATTCTTGCTATCAAGAAAATAATTGTACGCCAATAAGCCTAAAGCCAGCAATAAAACCAGACGAAATAGCCATTTAATCATAGATGAGCGATTTGTTTTGTGTCATTCGACCACAATAATTACTAATTTCGCAACCAAATTAAATTTTTTCGAGCACATATGGAATATAATCCAAGAGAAATCGAGCAAAAATGGCAGTCAAAATGGCGGGAGGACGACGTTTATAGGGTAAAAACCGACCCGAGTAAACCAAAGTATTATGTATTGGATATGTTTCCTTATCCTTCTGGTGCAGGTCTTCACGTAGGACACCCCTTGGGTTATATTGCATCAGATATTTTGGCTAGATATAAGCGCCATCAAGGTTTCAATGTACTCCATCCCATGGGATATGATGCATTTGGGTTACCTGCTGAACAGTATGCTATTCAAACAGGAGTACATCCAGCTCAGTCCACAGCAGAAAATATCTCGGGATTTAGAAAACAAATGGACAACATTGGATTTTGTTATGACTGGTCAAGAGAGGTCAATACTTCAGATCCAGCATATTACAAGTGGACTCAATGGATTTTCAAACAACTTTTTGAACATTACTATGATATTGAATCTGGCAGAGCTTTGCCCATTGCTGAATTGATTCAAAGATTAGAAAAAGGAGGAGCAGCAAGTGTCAATGCATGCCATCATCTAGACCAGCTATTTACCGCAGATGAATGGAATAATGCGTCATCCACAACGCGGTCCAAATGGCTAATGTGCTACAGAATAGCTTACCGCAAGGAAGGCACAGTAAATTGGTGTGAAGCACTTGGTACTGTATTGGCCAATGACGAAATCAAGGACGGTGTATCCGAACGAGGAGGCCACCCGGTTACCAAAAAATCAATGAACCAGTGGTATTTAAGAACTACTGCGTATGCAAACCGACTGCTTGACGGGCTAAATCATGTAGACTGGCCTGAATCCCTAAAATGGATGCAGCGCAACTGGATAGGACAATCAGAAGGTGCAAGCGTGTTCTTTACATTAGAAAATCATGCTGCACCCATAGAAATTTTCACGACCCGACCAGATACTATTTTTGGAGTTAGTTTTATGGTATTAGCCCCTGAACACGAATTAGTTTCAGAAATCACTACACCCGATCAATTACAGGAGGTCAAAGCATATCAATCATATGTTGAAAGCCGTTCGGAAAGGGATAGACTTAGCGAAGTGCGAAAAATTACAGGTGCCTTTACAGGTTCATATGCCATACACCCATTCACAGGAAATCGATTGCCAGTTTGGATATCAGAATATGTGTTAAAAGATTATGGCACAGGAGCTATAATGGCAGTACCTGCCGATGATCTTCGAGATCAGGCATTTGCAGAGCATTTTAAATTGCCGGTAATTCCCATTGTAGACAGAACCGATTTTCCTGAATCTTCTACTCAGGACAAAGTTGGCATTATGATTAATAGTGATTTCTTAAACGGATTATCCGTTAACGAAGCCATCACGGCAAGTATTAATAAAATAGAAGTTGAAGGCATAGGCAGAAGAGAGAAATTGTACAAACTAAGAGACGCAAATTTCAGTCGGCAACGCTATTGGGGCGAACCCTTTCCCATAATTTATGATGCGGAAGGTGTGCCTCATTCGCTTAATGATCATGATTTGCCCTTGGCATTGCCACAATTAGATGATTTTAAACCGACTGCAAGCGGAGAGGCACCACTTGCCAAGGCCAGTGATTGGGTGCATGCCATTGATAACCACACCCGTGAAACAGATACTATGCCTGGCTTTGCTGGCTCGTCATGGTATTTTCTACGTTATATGGATCCAGGCAATCAGGAATCATTTTGCGGCAAAGATGCCATCGACTATTGGAAAGATGTGGATCTTTATATTGGAGGGGCAGAGCATGCAGTTGGACACTTATTGTATGCACGTACTTGTCACAAGTTTTTGTATGATCTTGGACTAGTTCCTACTGAAGAACCTTTTAAAAAACTGGTAAATCAAGGAATGATTCAAGGAATATCCGCCTTTATTTACGCCAGCAAATCTCCAGTTGAAATCCTACACTTTAAAGAGGAACAGATTTGGAAATCAAAACAACTTTCAAAGCCAACATTGTGCTTCATATCGGCTGATATCGTAGCAGAGTATCCGGATAAAAAAATTGAATTTATCCGACTCCACGTACCTATTGACCATGTATCAGAGATGGGTAAGAATCCATTCATAGAAGCAACTGCAATCAAACAATTGCTCAAGGAACGACCTGAATGGCGTGAACGGATATTTGTAGGTTCACATGATTATTTTGAACCCACAGGAGACCAAATGCCCATAGATTTCAATCTATTTTTGACAAATGAGGTCGAAAAAATGTCCAAATCAAAATACAATGTTGTTAACCCTGATAAGGTAATTGACGCTTATGGGGCGGACTGTTTTCGTATGTATGAAATGTTTTTGGGGCCCATCGAGCAATCAAAACCTTGGGACATGAACGGAATTGATGGGGTAAGTAAATTTTTGAGAAAATTTTGGAATCTTTATGTATCGGATAATGCCAATATGGAGCTTGACGATACAGATCCAACCCGAGATGAGCTTAAAATTCTGCATACCCTAATCAAAAAAGTCAATGAAGACATACCTAATCTTGCCTTTAATACCTCAGTAAGTGCTTTTATGATTGCGGTAAATGAACTTAGAAGGCTGCAATGTCGTAAAAGAGCTATTTTGGAACCTATGGTAATTTTACTATCCCCATTCGCTCCGCATATTTCTAGTGAATTATGGGCTTTACTTGGTCACAAAACCCTCTTATTAGATGAAAAGTATCCTATATGCGACGATACTTTTTTACAAAGCGATGAGATCAACTACCCAATTTGTATGAATGGTAAAAAGAAAGCCTTGCTAACCTTACCTTCAAATTGGGAAGGTTCTCAAATAGAACAACACGTTCAAGAACATGAAGATTTTAAAAAATGGTTGGATGGTAAAACCCTCAAAAAAGTAATCGTTGTACCAGGTAAAATGATCAACTTGGTGGTAGTTTAAATCCTCGTGCTCAAAGAGTAGGAATCGTATTTGCCGTATAATTGTTTTTGAGTGTTGAGTGTTAAGATAAGAGTCAAGATTGGCATGCTTTGAACTCAGGTCCACCCTTAGCAACAATTTCCGTTGAACTAATTGGCCTTATCCCTTGTGCAGGGACTACATTGTTTAGATCCAACGCAAAAAACCTACAAGGTTCTGCATTTTCCAAATCCGGTACGATGATGGCAACAAAAAACACGGAAGAAATATTCCCACTATCATCTAAAAATGGTCCGGAAATGATTCTTTCCTCAGGCGATTTTCCACCAAACCGTTTAATTAAGAGGGAAACTTGCTCCTGATAATTTTTAACCATTAGTTCTGAAAGCTTGAAATGCAGATAAGAATCGGTAGAAAGCTGTTGGATAGTCGGATTTTGAAAAGCTAAAGCTCCCATTAACAATGAATTATAACCTGAATCTCGAGTAGGACGTGGAGACAGCAAAATATTATTCGTAATTTCAGTTGAATTTTGTTCAAGAACAGTAGGATTCCAGCTATTGCTTAAAAATGAAAACCAAATAGTTATTTCATTCTTTTCATCATAGTTAAGCGAAAAATCAGGATCTGTATACACTTCACCTCTTGGAAAAAATGGAAGCCAAGCCCGATAATCATTAGCCAATGGCCCTTTAGATTGAACTGCATTTTGATTGCGTAAATACATCCCTACTCCACCAATTATAAGAATGGTCAATAATAAAATCCATAAAAGTGAATGTGTAAAGCCCTTATTGGCTTTAGGATTGTGTGAGCGCCTGAATTTGGCCATTTTAGAAAAAATTATGGATTTATGGTATAATTCTTTTCAAGTGTAAAGAACGCAATTACAATTATTATGTATGCCTTGGTGCTCAAAAAAATAATAGCGACCTTTACAGGCAAAGAAAAATAACATGCCCACATTAGCAGAAATGAGTAGCCGGGAATTGATGGCACTAGAAGAGTTATATGGAGCCCACAACTATCACCCTTTGCCAGTAGTACTTGACCGCGGTCAGGGGATCTTCGTTTGGGACGTTGAGGGTAAAAAATATTTTGATTTTCTTTCAGCCTACTCTGCTGTTAATCAAGGGCATTGTCACCCAAAAATCATCAATGCTTTAATCCAGCAAGCCCAAAATCTAACGCTTACGTCGAGAGCATTTTACAATAGCCAGCTTGGAAAATATGAAGCTTTTGTCACACAACTTTTTGGCTATGACCGGATGATACCCATGAACACAGGTGTTGAAGGTGGCGAAACTGCTATAAAGCTATGCAGACGTTGGGGATACGAGGTGAAAGGTATTCCTTCTGACAAGGCACAAATAATTTTTGCCCGGAATAATTTTTGGGGGCGTACCATAGCGGCAATTTCCTCCTCCACTGATCCGGTAAGTCGTCGTGGATTTGGCCCATTTTTGCCAGGCAGCGTTATCATACCCTATAATGATTTAATTGCCTTGGAAGAGGCGTTACAAGACCCAAACATCGCCGGCTTTATGGTTGAGCCTATTCAAGGGGAAGCGGGTGTGATTGTGCCAGACGAGGGTTATTTAAATGCATGTAAAGCACTTTGCGAAAAATACAATGTTCTCTTTATAGCAGATGAGGTCCAAACCGGCATTGCGCGCACAGGCAAATTGTTATGTTGTGATCATGAAAATGTAAAACCTGATATTCTAATCCTAGGAAAGGCACTTTCCGGTGGAGTAATGCCCGTTTCGGCAGTTCTTGCGAATAATGAAATCATACTTTTATTGAAGCCTGGTGAACATGGCTCTACCTTTGGTGGCAACCCATTGGCTTGTGCGGTAGCGACAGCAGCCTTACATGTAGTATTAGATGAACAATTGGCCGAAAATGCTGATCGAATGGGCCAAGTTTTTCGTGATTATATACAACTGAACATAGTTGATAAATACTCAAAAGTTAAAGAAGTAAGAGGCAAAGGACTTCTCAATGCGATTGAAATTGATGATGACGTAGAAGGCAGCACGGCCTGGAAGCTTTGCCTTGAAATGGCCAAAAACGGACTTCTTGCAAAACCTACTCATGGCAATATTATCCGCTTTGCTCCTCCCCTAGTTATCGAAAAAGACCAAATGATGAGTGCCTTATCCATCATTGAAAATGCAATAGACACCATAATCAGTTGACATTTGTCAATCGCAGAAAAAAATTATTCAATTGCGATACGGAATAAAATACCCATTTCATTTAAGAGCTGATATGTGGCTATTATTTCCTCCGTTTTAAGATCGATCAGAGTATTTTGTGCTTGAAGGTATTGAATTTCTCGTGTATTAACCAAAAAAACTGAAGATTCGCCCGCATCAAAACGCATACGCTCTGCCTCGTAAAGTTTCCGAGCATTGTCAGTAATGCCACTTCCTAATGCGACCTGTTGACGAATATTTGCTAAAGTAAATCTAAGCGCTTCGATGCTGTTTTCAAGACGGTTGCGTTCTTCAATGATAGCAAGGTCATTTTGCCATATATTAGCCTTTACTTGCGCTGTGCGGGCCCTTGCGTTACGGATTAATAAAGGAAATTGAAAAGTAAGTCCTACTTGGTAGTTTTCATTTAAAAATTGCTGCTCTAACAAAGACATACCTCTGTCCGTCAATAGATTATATTTCAAATCTAACCTTGGTTTGCGCCGCTCCTTTTCCCACCTCAAATGAGTTTGCAATTTGTCATTCTCATTTCGAAGCATATTTAGCCCTGGGTTTACATCCATCCAATCGGTAATCTCAGTCAGGCCGATCAAGGTATTATTAAACACCAAAGAAGAATCTGTAGGGATTGGTTTCATTCCTTCTCTTATAGGCAAAGGTTTACCACTGCTATCAAACCTGTAGTTATTTAATACAAGCTCGGCAGACCTTTGACTAACTAATTCTTTGTTATATTGCAGCAAAATGCGCTGATACTGTTGGAAAGCTTCAATGGTATCAATCGATGGACGATCTCCTCCCAAATAGGCAACCCTTATGCCCTCTAGGACATTTCGATTGTTGGTTAAAACTTCTTGCAGCAGATCCAATTTCAACTGGGCGCGATTCCAGTTCCAATAAGCCCTAAGACCGTTGAACAAAAGTTCATTATTTTTATCCAACAACAAAAAACGCGTCTGCTGCTGAAAAATCCTGGATAGTCTTAAGTCATTGCGACGCGAGTCCCAAAGCATGCCC
>CAYUZA010000045.1:0-16224 GCA_964449535.1 uncultured Saprospiraceae bacterium | reverse complement strand
TACCGAAGCTGGATCTGTAACAGCTATATCAATATGCAATCTAATGATTGCCTGCAACTTTCCTCTGCAATCTGGTTCATTTAGCATTAATTTTTCTAAACCATCCATAAAGTGTTGGCTGCTATGCATACAAATCTCACTAAGCAACTCTTCTTTGGATTTTATGTAATTATATAAGCTTGATGCTCCTAAGCCAACCGATTGAGCGAGTTCGCGCATGGAGGTTGCCTTATAGCCTTTTTCCTGAAAAAGGGTAGCTGCAGCTTCTCTTATCCGATGTCTAAAAATTTGGGCTTTGGAGTCGGTCGATTGCATGTCCAAGTTACTTATTGGTCAAAATCAATAAGCACTCTGGGAGAACGAGGATGTGCCTGGCAGGTAAGTATGTAGCCATCTTCTAATTCATCTTCTTCCAGCGCATAATTCAAGTCCATTTCCACCTCCCCTTCAATTAATCGCGCTCTACAAGTGCAGCATACACCACCTTTGCAAGAATAGGGCAAATCTGCCCCTTTACTTATGGCTTCGTCCAAAACAGACCTACCATGCCATGCAAGCGCAAAATCAATGGTAACCCCATCAACATTTACAGATACTTGACTAATTGAATCGCGACTATTGGTAATAGCATCTGCATCTTTTTGAATTGTTGTTTTAGACTTGTCTGGTGCTGTGAACAATTCGAAATGAACTTTTTTACGATCTATACCTTGATTTGCAAGGGCATCCTTAATGCCCTCTATCATCTCCAAGGGACCGCAAAGGTAAAATTCATCAGCGCCTTTCAAATCTGGAAATGCATCTAAAAGCTCATTACACTTTTCATGATTAATACGACCTTGAAATAGCGATGCATCCATTCGTTCCCTACTGAGAAGATAATGAAGCGTAAATCGCTGGATGTATTTATTTTTTAAGGCTTCCAAATGCTCCTTGTAGATAATTCCACTACTCGTTTTATTAGAATAAAATAGTGTGCATTTGTTTTCAGGGTTTTGGTGAAGTAGTGTTTTAATCATGGAAACGATGGGTGTAATCCCGCTACCAGCTGCAAAAAACACATAACTTCCTGCTTTGTCCGGATTAGCCTCTGGGCAAAAATTGCCCGTTGGGGGCATTACTTCTACTATGTCACCAGCCTTTAAAACCTGATTGGCTATGGTTGAAAAAAGCCCTCCAGGCAATTGTTTTACAGCTACGGTCCAAGTATCTTCAAAAGGCGCACTGGAAAGAGAATAAGACCTCCTTTGATCAGAGTGGCCCGGAACTTTAAAAGTCAGATATTGACCTGCTTGAAATTGGAAAACGGTTTGGAGCTCTTGGGGTATGTCCAATTGGATGCTAACCGTATCATGGGTCTCTTTTCTTATCTCTTTGACAACAATAGGGTAAAAAGCTGTATTACTCATGATTTTTCAGGTTTAAAGTCTTTACTGCTTCTTCAAAACACTCGCAAAACCATGCATTTTCCTCGGGTCTTCCAATTGAAATACGAAGACAGTGGGGTAGGTCAAAGGAGGCCAGTCTTCTAGTTAATATGCCTCTGGATCTCAAAAATTCGTATACTTGTTCTACAATCTGTTCTGAACCAAGGTCTATCATGACAAAATTTGCAAATGAGGGCACATATTTGATTTGAAGCTGCTGAAATAAGTCGTAAAATTTCAATATTTCTACTTTGTTATTTTGTATGGTTTTTTCTAAAAACTCAATATCCTGCAAGGCAGCTACACCTGCAGCTTGCGCTAATAGATTTGGATTAAATGTTAGTTTCACTTTGTGCAGCACCTGGATTAGATTTTCTTCAGCAATGCCAAAGCCTAAACGTATGCCTGCCAAACCATAGGCTTTGGAAAAGGTACGAAGTGTGAGAACATTAGGAAAGCCCATGCTTGCACTATCAGGGTACATATCACTCAGCGAACGGCTAAATTCATAATAGGCTTCATCTACAATAACGAGCCGATCCTCAGGAACTTTTTCCATAAATCGAAGCAAATCTGCACGAGGAATCATAGCCCCAGTTGGATTGTTGGGATTGCAAAGATAGACCACACGGGTACGATCGTTAACAGCATCTAATATAGCATCCAGATCAAAAGAATATCCTGAAGAAATGGGCACTGTCCGATAAGCTACTCGGTTCATTGTGGCCATGGCCCTCAACGAAACAAAGGTTCCGTGTGAGGTAAGAATATGATCGCCAGGCTCAAAGAATGCTTTGAAAATAGTATATAAAATACCATCAGATCCATTTCCAAGAACGATGCGGGACTTTGGGTATCCATAATATTGTTCAATTGCAGTTTTTAAGGCATCACCTGTAGGATCTGGATACAGATACAATTGAGAAAATGCCTGCTGTATCGCTTTCAGTGCCAGAGGTGATGTTCCAAAATTGTTTTCGTTGCTGCATAGGATGGCACTTTGGCTGTTCTCCTTGCCGTCAAACATGTCTGCGTTAGGTTTACCCGGCTTATAGTTGGCAATTTCGCGGATGTGATCTGGAATATGTATGGCCATAATGGAATATCTTATTTGCACAAAACTAATAAATATTCTAATGAGGTTCAAACGAACGTTCGTTTGGTTATATTGATTTTTCTACCTAGGAATATTTTCGCCCTAATGTGGGCTTTAATTCCGTAAAAGCGATTAATTTCGCAACGTTTTTCAATCTTTACGCTTGTGTAAGGTACTAACATTAATGCACGTTGCATTATTTTACAAAAATGGGGCATTAGCTCAGCTGGCTAGAGCGCTTGCATGGCATGCAAGAGGTCACCGGTTCGACTCCGGTATGCTCCACTTTTATTTTTTTACCGACAACACGAAAGTAAGCGGAGTCACTTGTATTTGAAAAGGGAATATGAGTTTCTAATAAAATGAGTATTAAACTTGCTATTGATTCTTTAATAGAATTGGACTAATAAAAAATGGGCATACGAGTATGCCCATTTTTTGATCTTTTTGTTTAAAAACTCCCGAGTCGTTCCTACAAATTTATGGGACTAAGGTCATCGGTCATACAAGGCTTCGCTGGATCATAAGAGGTTCGAAGGGAATTCGTTCAAAGTCGCGCTTTAAAAACAACCAGCCACTCAGCCTAATCTTGCGGCGCAATAGGGTAGATCGAATTATATCATTTTCGAAAATTTCCTTCATTTGTCGCTCAATGTTTAATCTGGCTAGTTTTTCTTGCTTTTCCGCTAAAGATTTAGAGGTAGACAATTCTAAAAAGTGCTTTTGAACCAAGGATGCCAATACTTTTTCTGCATTTAGATTGGATTCTGGCTTAAGGGCTAATGCATTGCGCAAAAAACGACATTCTGTCCTTTGTACAACAACTACATGATGTATATCCTTATTAGTCAAAAATGAAGCTATTGCATTGGCATAATCGGATTCTTGACAGTTAAAAACACTAGCAGGAGCAGTTAGGAAGTAAGACTCTTCGCGATGTAAACTTCTCACTAGTGCTTCAGAATGATTGAATGGGCATACGAGAAAAAGTGTTTTGTTCATGATGTTTAAGGATTACAGGTTAGACAATAAGTGGGATCTGCTACTAGATCTGCCACGGGATATTTCTCTTGAAATTGGCATTGTTGACAGGAATATATGTGCCATGCAGCTTGCTCCGTTGGGTGCCCGCATAGAGAACAGGGTAATCCGTGTTCATTCGATAGATGCGTGAAACCCGGTATTAGACAGTTTGGGCAAGGAGATTGTAAGGCATATGCTAATTTTTTGGCCAGTTTAACCAACAGCAGCATGCGACTCGGATTGTGCATGGCGCGCATATCAGATTCTATATAAGCCCTGGATGAATTATTAAGTATAGATTGAACTGCACTATATACATCTGGAAGATTACGGAGACCTTTATATATGGATTTTCGATTTGTGTCACTATCACTTACAATAACTCCATGAAAGGGAAATCCGATCGAAGTCAAGAATGAATGCAATTCCTCTCTTGAGCCAACCCACCTAGAGCTGAAGTTAGTTAAAAGTGATCGTTCAACTAAACAAATTTGAATCCCATGTTTTTGGTCTACGAATGCTATCCATTCTTCATGAAAGGGCAAAAACGGAAGTTGGGGGTGAGGCCCGAATGAGCCCTCTGTTGCAATGGCTATTTCCACTTGAGAATGTTCAAGTGCCATATAGCACTTCTTTAATGCATTTTCTTTGGGGGTAAGGGTTCTTTCAATTTCGCCTGTAAATGTGCCTAAGCAATCTGTATCTATACCATTCGCTACAATCAACTCCATATTCAAGGATTTTTTGAGCACTGGACCTATAGATTTCTCTTTACCGTGCATACTGGCCAGCAATGCTATTCGATTGTTGAATAGGTTTTTAGCCTTGTTGTCGAAAGTTGATGATGGTGATGTTTTTAGGTGTGCAGTTGCCATAATTTGAAAATAAATTTCTTTCTGAACGCAAAAATGTTGAACATTGATCATAAAATTTTATTTATAATAATAATGATAAGCATAAAATATAATTATGAATTATACCATACATCAGTTGAATGTGTTTCTTAAAGTAGTTGAAAATGAGAGTGTTACAAAGGCTGCAGAAGCGCTTCACCTCACTCAGCCCGCAGTATCCATACAGCTCAAAAATTTTCAAGATCAATTTGAGATTCCACTAACAGAGACCGTTGGCCGAAAATTATATGTAACAGATTTTGGTTTGGAAATAGCACGATCCGCTAGGTTAATATTAGAAGAGTTGAATGAGATAGACAACAAAACGCTCGCCCACAAAGGTTTTATGACGGGTCGCTTAGTTATCTCTTCTGTTTCTACAGGAAAATATTTGATGCCTTATTTTTTAAGTGCCTTTATTCAGGATAATCCGGGAATTGAATTGGTTTTAGACGTGACGAACAAAACACGAGTGTTGGAAAGTTTGGAAAAAAATGAGATTGATTTTGCTTTGGTGTCTGTTCTTCCAGAGCATCTAACAGTAGAGAAAATTGATTTGATACCAAATAAGTTATTTTTAGTTGCCAATAAAAAGACACTCCAAATAAAGAAGCAAGCAAATGAAAAAATCTTTGAATCTCTCCCGCTAATATTTAGAGAATCAGGGTCGGGTACCCGTCATATGATGACGAGATATTTTAATGATCAGGGTATAGTCATTAAGAAAAAAATGGAGCTAACTTCCAATGAAGCGGTTAAGCAAGCTGTTATGGCAGGCTTAGGTTGTTCAATAATGCCCGTTATTGGTTTAAAAAATGAGTTGTTACAAGACGATTTGCATATTGTACCTGTAAAAGGTCTGCCATTGGTGTCTACTTGGCATTTAATTTGGCTCAAAAACAAGAAGTTAAGCCCAGCGGCAAATGCATATTTGAATTATATTCAACACAATAAAGAGGAAATTATGAAGCAATATTTTAGTTGGTATGAGGCTTACTAGAATTTCACAAATATTGATTCCTTTTATTTGGCCATATTTTATGTTCGGAAATGATTTTTTGATTCTTAAATCGCTGACATTTGATCTCTTGGGTAGAATCTAAATGGCATATGTCTACTTACTGAAAATTTACAATAAAAGAGTTCCCGAAATGTGAAATTAGTATTACTTTCGTTTGATAATAGTAATACTAATATCACACGTAATAAAAAATAATATTGAAAGGAAGCAATATGAAGACCCTGACTAGAGAAATGCAGCAACAAATAACCCCAGAACAGGCGTTAGATATACTTAAAAATGGGAATCAGCGATTTGTAAATAACTTAAAAGCAAATAGAAATTTACTTCAACAGGTAAATGATACATCAGATGGGCAATTTCCATTTGCTTTTGTCTTGAGTTGTATCGATTCTCGTACATCGGCTGAATTAATTTTTGATCAAGGCTTAGGAGATATTTTCAGTTGTAGAATCGCAGGCAATATTTTGAATGATGACATAATGGGTAGTATGGAATTCGCCTGCAAAGTTGCAGGTTCCAAGGTAGTATTGGTACTTGGGCATACTAAGTGCGGTGCCATAAAAGGTGCGTGCGACCACGTAGAGTTAGGTCATCTTACAAGCTTAATTAGCAAGATTGAGCCTGCTATTCAAATTACAGATTCAGGTGATGGACCTCGGGACTCTAGTAATATCGACTATGTTGAGGCAGTGGCTGTAAATAATGTAAAGTTGATCATGAAGAAAATACTTCGCTCCAGTGACATTATTGCAGAAATGGCTAAAAAAGGTGAAATTATTATTGAAGGCGGTATGTATGATGTAGAAACTGGTGTTGTGGAATTTTTTGATACGGATCCGGAGGATTTATCTTTTTAATGCAGATATGATCTCACGCGTTTCCTTAGCTGCGCCTTTATGTTTAAAAGATCCGCACTCTACAGATTTAGGAAAAACCATTTTGCGCCAGTCTATTTATCTCATTGATAGCATAGGCTTAGAAAATTTTACATTTCGGAAGCTTGCTGTCGAAATTGGAACTACAGAGCCTAGTGTATATCGATACTTTGAGAACAAGCATAGATTGTTATTATACCTTACCGATTGGTATTGGGGTTGGCTTGAATATCGACTGCTTCAAAAAATAACACAGTTTTCGGACCCTAGGGGAAGACTAGACCAATGCTTAGTCTTACTCAGTGGCCCCATTGAATATGATGAGACTTTCGATTATATCGATGAACGCATTTTATACAGGGTTGTAGTGGCTGAATCCTCCAAGGTGTATCTGCACAAACAAGTGGATCTGGAGCAACGCAAGGGCCATTATCGATCATACACTAGTATTACAGATATTATTGCACAGTTAATTCTGCAAATAAAGCCTACGTATCCTTATGCTCACACATTGGCGTCTACTGTAATTGAGACAGCGCACATTCAGCAATTTTTTGCTGCACATATTCCGGAATTAACGGAGTGTAAGGGCTCAGATACTAATGCTGGAGTTCATTATTTTTTAAAAGACTTGTTGGATAAAGTATTGGAGTGATAGCTGTTCATGTTTTTCATTGTGTTCGTTATAATATTATTCCGATGATTAAGTACACCATCTCACATTATTTTTGTCCGCATTGGAGAACAGGTGAGAGCAATATAATTTATTTAATAATAATATAACCATCTATTTATCATGTCATTATATTGCTTTGTTATTTTTATAACAAATTTCGCTATATGGACTGGTACAGATTTAACAGACAAAAAGTAGATGCACCCTTCGATCAAGTTTTAGAGCTGGCTATACAACGTGAATTGGCTAATGGCAATAAGCTAAAAGTTTGTATTGGATGTGATTCTCATGTTAAGGGTGCCCAGGTAGAATTTGCAATGGTTGTTTTAATTTTGCGGGAGCGGAAAGGAGGATTTATGTTTTATCGCTACACTATTTCGCATCAGCAAATGGCATTAAAAGAGCGAATGCTGTCTGAGGTGACTTTCGCTATTAAGACTGCTTACGAGTTATGTCCTGTTTTGGACAAATATCCGGTATCGCTTGAATTGCATGCAGATATAAATACAGATCCACGTTTCAAATCTAATTTGGCATTCAAAGAAGTAATGGGGTATATTGCTGGAATGGGTTATGTCTTTAAAGCGAAGCCAGACGCCTATGCTTCATCATGCTGCGCCGATAGGGTGATTCACTAAAAATCTAAATGGTCTTCTTGGCTAACAAATTATTGAAGGACAAATTCATTTTTCAACTTACCGGAAAAGGCTTCTAATTATTTTTTCAAAAGGCCAGCAGTTATTATGACCTTTCTGGAGTGACATCAATGATGGTATTATCTTCAATTTCATCAAGAGGGCCTAGCTTTAATCTACTAGAAGGCTAGTTTTGATGATTGTTTTCATTAAAAACGCTTATGCTATCCATTATTAAGTTAAATATAAATTTATGGATACACCGAATGATCTTTGCGCCGAACAAAAAATTATTCGAGAACAATGAAGAGAACCATTACTGTAGCCAAAGGAGATGGCATTGGACCAGAGATTATGGATGCTACGCTGGAAATTATCATGGCAGCGGGAGCTCAAATTGAAGTAGAAGAAATTGAAGTGGGTGAAAAAGTTTACCTTGCCGGTAACACCTCAGGTATTGCTAAGGAATCATGGGATATTATCAGACGCAATAAAGTATTTTTAAAAGCACCCATCACGACCCCTCAGGGTGGAGGATATAAAAGTTTAAATGTTACCACACGCAAATTTTTGGGTCTATATGCCAATATTCGACCTTGCGTGAGTCTTCATCCTTATGTGCAGACCAAACATCCACAAATGGATATAGTAATTGTTCGGGAAAACGAAGAGGATTTGTATGCAGGAATCGAGCATCAACAAACAGATGAAGTAGTTCAATGTCTTAAATTGATAAGCCGCCCGGGTTGTGAGAAAATCGTTCGTTATGCTTTTGAATATGCTCGTCAATACGGTCGTAAAAAGGTGACTTGCTTCACTAAAGACAATATTATGAAACAAACTGATGGTTTGTTTCATCAGGTGTTTGATGAGATAGCGGTAGAATATCCAGAAATTGAAAATGAACATTGGATTATTGATATAGGAGCTGCAAAAATGGCAGATACTCCGGAAGCGTTTGATGTTATTGTAATGCCCAATTTATATGGTGATGTATTGTCAGATGTTGCCGCTCAAATCGCAGGTTCTGTAGGTTTAGCTGGTTCAGCTAACATAGGTATGGAATGCGCCATGTTCGAGGCCATTCATGGTTCTGCACCTCGTCGCGCAGGTCAGAACATGGCCAATCCTTCCGGATTGCTACAAGGAGCAATCATGATGCTTAATCACATAGGCCAAACCGATGTAGCAGAGAAAGTTCAAAATGCATGGTTGTGTACTATGGAAGACGGTATTCATACTTATGATGTTTACAAAGAGGGAATCAGCAAAGAAAAAGTAGGTACGCGTGAATTTGCGCAAGCGGTCATAGAGCGTTTGGGTCGCGAGCCAGGTTTTTTCAAACCAGTAAAGTATGAAGGAGGTAAGGCCATTCAATTGCCAAAGTTGTCCCGCAAGCCTGCAATGTCTAAAAAATTGGAGGGTGTAGATTTATTCGTCCATTGGAGAGGCGATAACCCAGATCGGTTGGCTGCTGAAATACAAGTTTTAAATTCCGATAATCTTGCTCTTTCTATGATTACCAATCGAGGCATTAAGGTTTGGCCAGAAGGATTTCCAGAAACCTTTTGTACGGATCATTGGCGTTGCCGCTTTAAGCCAACAGCTGGTAGCAACATGACTCATAGCGATATCGTTGCCTTATTGGGCAGAGCAATAGAAAATGGAATTGATACCATTAAAACTGAGAATCTTTATTCGTTCGATGATAGGCCGGCTTATTCACTGGGTCAAGGGCAGTGAGTATCCGGCCGCTTTTTTTTAATTGTACTTTTCTTATTTGTTGAGCAAATATGTCTTTTTTATCACCTACTAATTCAGAGCGAAAAAGGTCCGTCTGGTTGACTTGGATCTTTTTCGCCTTAGTTATAATTGGCGTTTTTGGCTTATTCGTGTTGCCGAGCGACCCGTTGTGGGAGGCTTGTTACACTTCTCTTTCAATCGTTGGTTGTCTTACATGGCTTAAAGCTTCTTCCACATAGCATCTTGCAATTTTCGTATTTGTATCTTTGTGGTGCAATTGTTGCAAAATGACCAATATGTACCAGCAGGCGTCTATAGAAAAAGCCATTTCGGTTTTGCGTGGAGGAGGTCTTGTAGCCCTACCAACGGAAACTGTGTATGGTTTGGCGGGTGATATTGATCGTGAAGAGGCCATTAGTCGAATTTTTCACCTTAAAGGTAGACCCTCTTTTAATCCCCTTATTGTTCATATTGGCAAGATGTCCCAATTGGATAGTTTGGTCTCTGAAATCCCTGCCAAAGCTATATTATTAATGGAGCACTTTTGGCCTGGTCCCATTACATTTGTATTGCCTAAATCAGCTTCAGTTTCTTTACAAATTACTGGTGGATTGGATACTGTAGCAGTGAGAATGCCTTCTCACCCATTAGCACTGGAGCTGATTAATCAAAGCGGTATGGCATTGGCTGCTCCTAGTGCTAATCCGTCTGGCAGAGTAAGTCCTACCCAAGCGAAACACGTTAGAAGTTATTTTTCAGAAGATGAACTTATGGTTCTTGATGGGGGGGCTTGTGAAAAGGGTATTGAATCAACTATAATTGGGTTTAATAAACAGGGCAACCCTATTCTTTATCGGCGGGGCTCTATTAGCAAGGAGGCTGTAGAAGCTATAGTGGGTCCCATTGAGGAGATAAAACATGCTGAAGGTAAGCCTCTAAGTCCGGGAATGCTCTCTCGCCATTATGCACCGCAGGTGCCCACTTACCTCACGGCAGATCTCTCAAGAACCATCTCAGAGCAAGCGGGTAATAAAATTGGCGTTCTTTCTTTGAGCCCTCCTAAAGATCATATGAATGTTTTGCATTGGGAGTTTCTTTCTTCGAAGGGTGATTTGGAAGAAGCCATGTTTAATCTTTACGCTGCCATGCATCGCTTGGATAGGGCTGATTTAGACGTTATCATATTGGAACGGATGCCTGATCAGGGTCTTGGTCAAAGTATTAACGACAGATTGCAGAGGGCTTCCGCCAAATGAAAAAAAACCGCCCGAAGGCGGTTTTTATATTACATGTTCTTTATGATTTCATCCCCAAAAGCAGAGCAACTTAACTCTGTTGCACCTTCCATTAAGCGAGCAAAATCATAGGTTACTCTTTTAGAAGAAATGGCTGCTTCTAAGCCTTTTATGATAAGTTCGGCGGCCTCATTCCACTGCATATATTCTAACATCATTACTCCGGAAAGTATTACGCTTGAAGGATTTACTTTATCGAGACCTGCATATTTAGGAGCTGTGCCGTGAGTAGCTTCAAATATCGCTTTACCATTTAGATAATTGATATTTGCTCCAGGTGCAATTCCAATACCTCCCACCATCGCTGCCAAAGCGTCGCTGATATAGTCTCCATTCAAATTTAATGTAGCTATGACATCATACTCAGCCGGACGTAACAAGATCTGTTGTAAAAATGCATCTGCAATTACGTCTTTAATGATCAGCTGCTGGCCATTTCTGTGTATGATTTGCCAAGGGCCTCCTTCATAATCTACGGCACCATATTCTCTTTTAGCCAATTCATACCCCCATTCTTTAAATTTACCTTCTGTAAATTTCATGATATTACCCTTGTGAACGAGCGTTAAAGACGCGCGCTTGTTTTCAAGAGCATAATCTAACGCAGCTCGAACTAGTCGCTCTGTGCCTTCGACAGAAACGGGCTTGACGCCAAGTGAAACGGTTTCAGGGAATCGAATTTTATTGACACCCATTTCTTCAATCAAAAATTTCTTAAATTTCTCTACCTCTGGCGTTCCATGAGCATATTCTATTCCAGCATAAATGTCCTCGGTATTTTCTCGGAAAATTACCATGTCTACTAATTGCGGCTCTTTTACTGGAGATGGCACCCCCTGAAACCAACGTACGGGCCGAACACAAGCATACAAGTCGAGACGCTGACGAAGTGCCACGTTTAGTGAACGAATCCCACCCCCAACAGGTGTGGTGAGTGGGCCTTTTATGGCAACTCGGTATTCATCAATTAAATCTAAAGTTTCTTCTGGAAGCCAATTGCCAGTCAAATTATACGCTTTTTCTCCCGCCAATACTTCTTTCCACACGATTTTTCGGCTTCCACCATATGCTTTTTCAACAGCAGCATCGAGCACGCGCACTGAAGCTGCCCAAATATCTGGTCCGGTACCATCACCTTCAATAAAGGGAATAATAGGGTCATTGGGCACCACGGGTTTGCCCTGCTCAATAGTAATCTTTGATCCGTTCATTAAGTCTAAATAGTTTAATTGATTGAAATATAAATACTAGTCAAGGGTTGGTTCCATATATTTGCAGAACATTATCTGTAATGGAAACAAGACGACAAAATTAGCCATTAATACTGAATGGTTAAAAAAAATCGTTTACTTTGACGACTTCTCTGCATACTCAAAGACGTTCGCCTATGTCTAAATTTCGCACGCTTATATATGGTGTCTCATTTTGGCACTCATCCATATTAATCATTTTCGTTTTATTGTTAACCCTCACATATTGTGCGAGAAAGAATAGTCCATCTGAAACAAAGTCTGGTGAAAAGACCGATTGGCAAGCCGAAGGTGTATTAATAGATATGCGGGAATTGGATGGTTGTCAATGGTTGATAAAATTAAAAGACGGCAAAAAACTACAGCCAATCTATTGGGCAGGAGGCGCTCCCGAATGCAAAGAGGGATTAACAGTTCGATTTTCTTATGAAGTTGCCCATGATGTAGCCAGCACTTGCATGGCTGAAGATTTTAATATTCGCGTACTGGACTATGCTATAGTGAAACCTGGCAAAAAAGAATGCGTTCGTGTACTTGATCCTTATCGGGTACCTTGGATGATTCCTTTGTTAGATGATTATCAGCCATTTAGTATTGTTCGATATGACTATGAAGACGGCTGGGCTTATTGGTTTCAGTGTGGACAGCGCAATTATTTATACGACTGTCAGGGCAATTTTTTGTGTGAGTCGGTGGGCAGGACTTATGATGCTTGCATGGAAAGAGTTGCAAGCATGACGAATGCTGAGGTGATCTGGGTTAAAAACGAAAGAAAATAAAAAGAATATGAGTGGCAAAAATCCATTGTTGAGTGGCGAGGCAGAACACTTGTCAGGGGATGAAAAGCAAGTCGAAAAAGCTTTGCGTCCAAAGTTGCTGGAAGATTTCAAGGGTCAGCCCAAAATTGTTGAAAATTTACAGGTGTTTATTGAAGCTGCCAGGCAGCGAGGTGAAGCGTTGGACCATGTGTTGTTACATGGACCTCCGGGATTGGGTAAAACTACGTTGTCTTATATCATTTCTACCGAATTGGGCACAAACCTTAGGATAACTTCAGGGCCGGTATTAGAAAAACCTGGTGATCTCGCTGGGTTACTTACCAATTTACAGCCCGGAGACGTTTTATTTATAGATGAAATTCATCGATTGAATACGGTCGTAGAAGAATATTTGTATTCCGCGATGGAAGATTTTCGGATTGATATCATGATTGATTCTGGACCCAATGCGCGAAGCATTCAGATTACCATCAACCCATTCACACTGATAGGTGCTACTACTCGTATGGGGTTGCTCACAGCTCCGATGCGAGCTCGGTTTGGTATTAATTGTTTGTTGGATTATTATGATACAAAGACATTGATGCGTATTATTCATCGTTCGGCAGACATACTAAATGTCGGGATAGATGACCAAGGTGCATTTGAAATTGCAAGAAGAAGTAGGGGTACGCCACGAGTAGCCAATGCACTGTTGCGCAGGATGAGAGACTTTGCTCAAATTAAAGGCAATGGCCGTATTGATCAGGAAATAGCTGCTTATGGCCTTAAAGCATTGAATGTTGATGAAGGGGGCCTTGATGAAATGGACAACAAAATACTATCTTCTATCATCCACAAATTTAGTGGTGGTCCGGTCGGAATAACGACTATAGCTACAGCTGTAGGGGAAGACCCTGGTACCATAGAAGAGGTTCATGAGCCATTTTTGATAATGGAGGGATACATACAGCGTACGCCTCGCGGTCGCGAAGCTACAGCCAAAGCCTATCAACATTTGGGTGCTATTAAGCCGGGTCAAACACTCACCTTATTTGATTGATTTTTGGTGTTATTATTTTTAATTGTCATATAAAATATACATTATGGGGTTTCGTGAATTTTGGCAACAATGGTTGGGTAAGCATAAGGACAAAGCCGCAGATCTTAAAAAAGAGGTGAAAGAAGTAGCCGTAGAAGTTGGCGAAAATGTTGATAAGGCCACGCAAAAAGTAGTGGAGGTAACAGACAAAGTTTGGGAAGAAATATCCCACAAAACAGATATGGCTGCGCAGAAATTACAGGAAAGTGAGTGGGGCAAAGCCTTTGCCGAAAAAGCTGAAAAACTAGGGGAAGAAGTTAAAGAAGGGATGTCAACTGCAGGCGAGGCATTGCGCGAGGCGGTCGAAAAGGTGAGACAAAAAATAGATGAACCCAAAGAAGATCCTTTCAAGAAATACGAAAAGAGTCATGAAGAGAGCTCGCATATGGATGCATTAAAGAATACACCTGGCATGGATCAAGGCTCATTCTTCGAAAAAGCGTCCCGATTTGCAGAAGGGGAGTACGAGGCGGTCAATGGCGATACAGATCCTATTATTACACCTTCCAATAAAGCTAAAGACAAGGAAGACAGCTGGTCTGGTGGAATCCATGGCTATACAGACAAGGACGGCGATGGAGACCCGCTCATTGATGATGCGGAGATTGAGGAAGAAAAGTGATGTTTAGGGAGGAGTAAATGCGAATTTGGAATAACCGAATTGCATTATCCCATTAATAAGGACGTGTTCGGTTAGTCCAAACCCCCTAGCAACACCGAATTGAATTTATCCAAAATGATTGGAGGTGTTTATAGTACTGACTTTTATTCATTTTAATGGTACACAAAACGTCATTGATGATGCTTAAAATGTTCACATAGTATACAATTTAAAATTCAAGATCTGGAAAATCGCACATACAATTTAATCCTTTATCGTAGATCTATTTGAATAATTTGGTGGTGGTTTACAATAATGCGAAACATAAAACCAGTTGTTGAGAGCGATTTAATATCTTCCGATTAACGCCTTATCGTTCTATATTTACAATAATCAGTTATTTGTATCAAATTTTATTACACCACAACATAGCAATATTACTTTTGCAGGTATATTTTCGTTTAATCTGAATTGATACTTACAAATGATGAGATATTCCTATACTGTTCTTTTGGGGTTCATAATAATTGGCTTCATGTCTTGCAGTAGACGCTCTGCTCCAATTTCCATTTTAAAACCGGCAGAACTTACCCTTCCTCGAGATGTAGAAAGCATGACTACCCTTGATCGCAGTAAGCCTTCGGGAACATTATGGACGATTGCTGAAGCGTTATTGACAGGTGAAGCTATAGGGCAGGATAGGGAGGGTAGACGCATGGCCATACAAGCCTTAGGCTCAGGTCTTACTCGAACTCCGCGGTTTAAAGTCATAAGTAGTGGTCTTGAATGGGAAGGGTCGCGCTCAGGATCACGCTTTCCTATGCCTCTGCCATGGTCAGAAGTTGAGTCAATATGTCGTCAATACAATACGGATGTGCTGGTAGCTCTTGAGATGTTTGATTCAGACACTCCAATTCAGGTTCGAAAAGAGAAACGAAAGGATAAAGAGGGTAAGGAATATACGGAATTTATTGTGGAACAGCAGGTACACATACGCACAGGCTGGCGTATTTATGATCCTCAACATAGAATCATTTTAGATGAACACGTTACTACAGCTCATAAAATGTTTAGTAATAGCGGTCGCGATTCTACTCAGGTTATTCGAGCCCGAAGGTGGCAGCGGGAAGATGTTCGTGCTATTGCAGTAATGGCAGGACAGGCCTATGCACGTCGTATAGCTCCGCTGTGGATTAATGAGTCCAGATCTTATTTTGTCAAGGGCGCTCCCGAAGAAAAATTATTATACCAAAAAGCAAATGCATGGGTAAAATTAGGCAATTGGGAAGAGGCATATTCCATATATTTGGACTTGCACGACAGGCAAAAAATGCCCAAATGGGCTGGTAGAACTGCTTTCAATTTAGCCGTTGCTTCAGAACAATTGGGAAGACTAGACGAGGCTCTCAATTGGAGTGAAAAAGCCTATGTACAATACCAACTGCGTTCAGCTCGCAGTTATAACCAGCTGTTGCAGCGACGTACCTACGACGAAACAAGACTGCATCGGCAAATGGATTAGTCTTATTTAAAGGATATTTCCTGTTAAGCCTGGGCGTTCGGTGTATTGAAATTCATTGGTGGAATTATAGGGGGCTCATTGTCTTGAATTGGACCAAATTGAGCCTCGTATCTTTTCACATTATCAGCAATAGCCTTCATCAGGCGCTTGGCGTGAGAAGGGGTAAGTATAATTCTACTTTTAACCTTTGCTTTCGGTACATTGGGCATCATACGAACAAAGTCTACCACAAATTCAGAGTGACTGTGTGAAATAATAGCAAGGTTGGAATAGATGCCTTCGGCCATATCTTCTGATAGCTCTA
>CAYUZA010000044.1:0-16569 GCA_964449535.1 uncultured Saprospiraceae bacterium | reverse complement strand
CCTCAAAATAACAGCCCCTGATGAGCGAATGGGCCGACTGCCTGATATCTACATGTCCAAAATTACACAACCGACTATGTACCCCTATTACCCAACAGCCTACAGCGCGCTCCAAAACAATATTACTGGTTTGATTGGGTGTTGCGTCTGTCCTTATCAATTGAAAACACTCCAAACCCACTCCTTCAATAGGTTTTACTTCAGACATTCTGGGGTTAAGTGAGCTATTCAGAGAAATTCTAAACGGGAGGTGCCAACTTAGGGTATCCGCATTGCGATTAGATAACTGATATAAAGCACCGCCCAATCCATATGCCCAAGTTGAATACATGCGATCATCATCTGTATACTGAAGAAAATACCATTTGCCGGGCTCCGGTGCAACCGTTAAGGTATCAGCAATCAAAGTTCTTACACTGCCCCTTTCTGTTGACTGCAAGGTAAAAACTACATTTTTTCTAAGGCCCCTGATTTGAATAGCATCAGAAATTCGGCCACCTAAATCCATATGTATTATGGTGCTATCGGCACCAGCCCCTCTGATGACCATACTATCCCGAAGAACCCAGGGCATTTTAAATAAATAATTGCCCGCTGGGATATATAGCGTAAAAGGTCGCTGCCCAGAAGCTGCCATAGCATCTAAAAAAGCGTCATCACTACTTATTATGCCTAAAGGGTCTGCGCCAAAATCAAGTAAATTTAGCGTAAAATCGTAAACATGAATACTATCCCGAAGACCCGAATGAGACCATACATCTTGCACAGGTAAGTTTTGTGCCAAAACGAAATGCTCTTTAATGCAAGAACCAACCAACACGCTAAAACATGCTATTGCCTTTATCAGCTTAAACATAAATTAATTTTTCCGAGCAAATTAAAGGAAAATATGGTGGTGTGTCTATATTACAACTCCATAAGTTGAATAACATTCCATTTATTGATAATACCTCCAAAATAAAAAACCAAGGAACTTGCGGAAGGATGATTTAGGAATTCGGAAGGATGATTTAGGAATTGGGAAGGATGATTTCGGAATGCGGAATGAGGAATTCGGATTTAGGAATGATGAATTAGGAATTGGGAAGGATGATTTAGGAATGCGGAAGGATGAATGCGGAATTGGGAAGGTTGAATGATGATTTCTGATTGATGAACAAAGAACAAAGAACAAAAAACAAAGAACAAAGAACAAAGAACGAAGAACAAAAAACGAAGAACAAAAAACAAAGAACAAAGAACAAAAAACAAAAAACAAAAAACAAAGAACAAAAAACGAAGAACAAGTAACCATAGCCCCAAAAAAAGCCGGAATCTGTTGACCCCGGCTCCTCATTATTCAAAACCTTCCGATTTACTTTTTCATTTTATTACCTTTCTTCATCTCTGTCCACTCCGCTATAGACTTTTCATTCATTTTAACATAATCGATATCATCAGCTTCTTTAGCCAAAGTAATTGATTTGTTAGCTGCTGCAATCGCATCATCATATCTTCCCAAATCTCCCAGAATCATAGCCTCTCTTCTTACTACCCAGTATCTTGGAGAACCCATACTTACGGATTTTTGAATCCACTCCAAGGCTTTATTTAAGTCTTTACCGGAATCGTGGTAGTATACAGCCGCACTATAATATTCACCCGCTGTTGGACCTCCCATGACTTTGTTGATGTCTGCCATAACTTTTGTATCTACATCAACAGTAATTGGAACAGATACAGCGGTATTTTCCCAACTCAAAACCATATCAGCTGACTGATTGGTCATATTGGTAAAATCTATGGTAAACGTTTCTACATTGGCAGTCGTTTTACTAGATTTGGTTTTGTAAATGAAAACAGGTGTTTTTTCAAGATAAGTGCCAAATCCTGGCGCCTCAAAAGTAAAAAAGTGAACTTCCCAAGAAGATTCACCAGGCAAACTTAATACAGCGTAACTGCCTTTTGCAAGTTTTTCGCTACCAATGGTGACATCATCACTAAAAGTAATTTTAGTAGCAGCATTTGCTCCTGTGCGCCATACTCTTCCAAATGGGACTAACCCATCTACCCCAAAAATTTTACGACCCTTCATTGCAGGTCTAGAATACACTACCGTAATATCGGTTAGACCAACCGTTTGTTTTAATTCAGCTATCGGACTAGGCTGAGGTGTTCGAATCTGAGCCTGCGCTTCAAATGAAGTTATGGCGAAAAGAACCATAACCAAAACAACACTTAAAATGTTCTTCATGCTTGACAAGGAATTTTAATGATTTAAAAAATTAACTGAATTATAACATAAAAATACGACGAAAGTTTACCTAAGCAGTCAATTTGAAGCCATAAATATTAGTAAGTACTGAGTTACCTTTGTGATATACAATCCACAGGATAAATATGAAAAATTTACAAGAACTTCTTAAGGAAAGAATCCTTATCCTGGATGGAGCTATGGGCACCATGGTACAGAAATACCAATTGCAGGAAGAGGATTTTAGAGGTAATCGTTTTATAAACCATTCGATAGATTTGAAAGGAAACAACGATTTACTCTCACTCACTCGTCCGGATATAATCAAAGAAATACATACCCTTTATCTTGAAGCTGGAGCTGATATTATTGAGACCAATACCTTCAATGCAAATGCTATATCCATGGCTGATTACCAAATGGAGGATCTAGCCTATGAAATGAATGTTGCATCGGCCAAAATTGCTAGAGATGCCGTTAAAGAAATATCCTCGAAAACAGGAAAAACGTTTTTCGTCGCAGGTGCTATTGGACCAACTAATAGAACAGCATCAATGTCTCCAGACGTCAACCGCCCAGGATATAGGGCTGTATATTTTGATGAACTGACTGAAGCATATCGTACACAGATTAAAGGATTATTGGATGGTGGTGTAGACATTTTAATGATTGAAACAGTATTTGACACTTTAAATTGTAAAGCAGCTATATACAGTTGTCTTGAAGAATTTGAATCTAGAGGGCAAAAATGGCCAATCATTATTTCTGGAACCATTACAGATGCCAGCGGAAGAACATTATCCGGACAAACTGTAGAGGCCTTTTATGAATCCATTCGCCATGCTAATCCCATTGCAGTTGGCCTAAATTGTGCTCTAGGTGCAAAAGAAATGCTTCCTCATATAGAAGCCTTGTCAAAAATAGCCTCTTGCTATATCAGTGCTTATCCAAATGCAGGACTACCTAATGCAATGGGAGAATATGACCAGGGTCCAGATGAAATGCAATTTTTGTTAAGCGATTTTTTAGAAAAAAAGATAACTAATATATTGGGCGGATGCTGTGGAACTACACCTGAACACATCAAAAAAATAAAGAAAATCGCAGATACATTTTCGCCACGTAAAATACCTGGCATAAAGCCTTACAATCGATTTTCGGGATTAGAATTATTGGAGGTAAGGCCGGAAAGTAACTTTATTAATGTAGGAGAAAGAACAAATGTGACTGGTTCAAAAATATTTGCCAGATTAATAAAAAGCGGTGAATATGAACAAGCTATTGAAGTTGCTAGACAACAAGTTGAGAACGGGGCACAAATAATAGACGTAAATATGGACGAGGGCATGTTGGATGCTGAGCTCGCAATGTGTACGTTTTTATTGCTCTTAGCATCTGAACCTGATATTGCTCGTGTACCCGTAATGGTAGATTCGTCCAAATTTGATGTAATGATATCCGGACTGAAATGTCTGCAAGGAAAGTCTATTGTAAATTCAATTTCACTTAAAGAAGGCGAGGAAATCTTTATTAGGCAAGCAAAGAGAATACAAAAATTAGGCGCAGCTATGGTAGTAATGGCCTTCGATGAAAAAGGTCAAGCAGAAACATCAACCCATAAAGTAGCCATTTGCACCAGAGCATATTCTATCCTGATTGAGAAAGTTGGCATACATCCTTCAGATATCATTTTCGATCCTAATATATTTGCCATAGGCACTGGAATGAGCGAACACGACAACTATGCCATAGAATATTTGAAAGCAACCAGTGAATTGAGAAAAAAATACCCCATTTGTATGGTAAGTGGCGGGGTAAGCAATATTTCATTTTCATTTAGGGGAATGAATAACATTCGTGAAGCTATACATTCCGTTTTCTTATACCATGCTGTAAAGGCAGGTATGAATATGGGTATCGTAAATGCCGGGATGCTGGAAGTATATGAATCAATTCAAACAGAATTAATTAAACTAGTTGAGGACTTAATATTTAATAGAAATCCAGATGCAACAGATGTATTGATTGCCTATGCAGCAAAACACAAAAGCAGAACAAACAACATTATATCTGAAGAAAAACAATGGAGAAACCTCCCGATAGCAGAGAGAATCCAGCATGCATTAGTAAAAGGTATAGACGAGTGGATTGAAAAAGATACTGCTGAAGCACTAAATAGCATTAAAGAACCCCTTGAAGTCATTGAAGGTCCACTCATGGATGGAATGAAAACTGTGGGAGATTTATTCGGGGAAGGCAAAATGTTTTTACCTCAGGTAGTCAAAAGTGCAAGGGTAATGAAAAAAGCAGTCGCTTGGCTACAACCCTTCATAGAAGCGAAAAAAACAGGAAGTAATAACACGAAAGGAAAGATATTACTCGCAACAGTTAAAGGAGATGTACATGATATAGGGAAAAATATAGTTGGAGTAGTTTTAGCCTGTAATAATTATGAAATTATTGACTTAGGAGTTATGGTTCCTGCACATACTATACTAAATACTGCAACGGAAAAAAATGTAGATATCATAGGATTGAGTGGCTTGATAACTCCTTCATTAGACGAAATGGTACATCTAGCCACCGAAATGAATAACAGAAACATGACTATCCCATTATTAATAGGTGGTGCTACTACATCCAGATTACATACAGCTGTAAAAATAGCACCACAATACAAACACCCCGTAATTCATGTATTAGACGCTTCTAGGAGTGTGGGTGTAGTTTCCTCGCTTTTAGGCAGCCAAAGTGCTAAAAATACATATTTAGAACAAACGCAAATTGAATATGAACAATTAAGAATTAACTTTCACACAAAAAAAGATGGCAAAGAATTAATAACTTATGAAGAAGCAAAAAATAGAGGATACCAAATTGATGAAAATTATAACCCGCCAAAGCCAAAGCAAACGGGTGTCAAAGTATTTCAGGATATAGATATCAATACATTAATCAATTATATAGACTGGACGCCCTTTTTCCAAACTTGGGAATTGGCTGGAAAATTTCCAATTATCCTACAAGATGAAATTGTAGGCATTGAAGCCACGCAACTTTATGAAGATGCTCAAGCATTATTGAACAAATTAAAAAACAATAAACTCTTACGTGCTAAGGCTGTAGTTGGGATATTCCCTGCAAATAGAAGAGAAGATGATATTATCATATATAATGACGAAAATAGGACTACCGAACTATGCACCCTGCACCATTTAAGACAACAAGTGAAAAAAGCTCCTGGAAGAATCCATTATTGTCTGTCTGATTATATCATGGAAGAAAAAACAAAAGTTGGAGACTATATTGGGGCTTTTGCTGTTAGCACAGGTTTTGGCATACAAGAACTAGCAAAGGAATTTGAAACAAAGAACGATGATTATTCATCCATAATGACCAAAGCACTAGCAGATAGGCTTGCAGAAGCATGTGCAGAATGGTTACATGAAAAGGTAAGGAAAGAAATCTGGGGGTATACTCCAAATGAAAATTATGCTAACGAAGATTTAATTCAAGAAAAATACATAGGCATAAGACCAGCTCCAGGTTATCCTGCTTGCCCTGATCATACCGAAAAACAAACACTATTCAATTTACTAAATGTAGAGAAACTTATTGGTATATCTTTGACTGAAAGTTTTGCCATGGATCCAGCTTCTTCTGTATCAGGCTGGTATTTTTCTCATCCTGAATCACAATATTTTCCAATATCTCAAATCGGAATGGATCAACTTGAAAATTACGCTATAAGAAAAGGAATATCACAAGAAGAAGCCATCAAATGGCTAAAACCAGTGCTTTCACAAAAGTGAAATAGAATAAATAACATTCCAGGCGGTCTATTTAATTATTTTTTAGCCCTATGTTAAAGTAACAAAAATTAATAAGAAACATAGACTCAACCTTTAAAGAACAATTAAGTACAAAATAGAAAAATTCATTAATGCAATACTAAACTACCCCTTAGCTATAATTTGGCATTACCATTGAGGCCAGCATGAATAATAAATAATAAGTAATTCATATTCAATACTAATAAAAAATGGGGAAGTATCCAAGATACTTCCCCATTTTAATATAGAACTTTAATAAAGTCTTACTTTGATCTGATAAAACGGATAGGTGCAACACCTACAACATTTGGTCTCATCAAATACATACCGTGGGTCCACGAACTAATATTAAGTTCAACTCTTCCTCCACTTGTTTGCATGGTATGTACAATCTTTCCATCTAGATTAATGAAATCTACTGAATAGATCTCACCCAACTGCGGCAAGTCTGCATAAACCACATCCAATGCAGGATTAGGGTATAATCTTGCTGAAGTTAAACCAGCATTTTCAGAGATACCCGGCAATTCAAAGATATCGCCCACTTTAATTGGGAACGCTGCAGATCCCGCTATATCGTAAACATAAGGATCATTATCGCTGTCATTGTTATAAATCACAACGGTGGCTTTATGACTACCCATACCAGTTGGAGTATAAGATATCCTGAAAATAGAAGAAGATGAAGGAGCAATCAAAGCTACAGGTTGAGCTGTAACAACAAATTGACTTGCATCTGGACCAGTGATCAACACCCTTGGAGTTCCACTCAAGAATAAGTGACCAGTACCAACATTATGTATTGCAAATGTTTTGCTCAAAGTACTTCCGACAGCTACAAAACCATATTCTGTATTGTCAGAAACATCAGGTGTTGTATCTCCGTTATCGATTACTATATTATTTCCACGTACCTGCATAGAAGGAGGTAATACAGTGGCTTTAATATCAAAAGTATAAGGATTTGAACCTAAATCTGAACTCTCTATAGTTACGGTAGCAGTAAATTCACCAACTTCATTTGCAGTAAATCTTACCTGGAACAAACGATTAGCTCCTGGAGAAACTGTAGCTTGCGGTTGAGTACTAACGACAAACATATGAGCGCCAGGACCAGAAATACTAACCCTAGGAGTACCAGTTAAATTCAGAGTAGAAACACCATCATTGTGTATACGGAAAGTACGCGTCCTTGTACTATTGAAGGAATTTGTACCAAAATCCGTAAAGTCAGCCGTACGCGGAGTATTGTCTCCATTCGCAATGGTAATATTATTACCTGAAACCCTAATAACAGCAGGCGAAGTAGCTGCACTTATAGCAAAAGTGTAAGGATCATTGAACATATCACTATTGGAAATACTAACAATTGCTTCATGAACACCATATGTGGTACCTGTATACTTTACTTGGAACGTAGTACTAGCACCTGGAGCCAAGGAGTTAGAAGCAGGCTGGCTAATCACTGAGAAATAAGACGCACCCGGTCCAGATAAACTTACTAAAGGTGTTCCTGTAAGATCCAATACGTTACAACCAATATTTTCAATAGTAAATGTTTTGGTTATTGAACCAGACAAGGATACTGAACCAAACTTAGTACCATCTAGCACATTAGGAATAGTAGCTCCATTCTCAATGTCTAATCCTTGACCAGAAACATTTATCAATTGAGCATCAACAACTGTAACTGTTTGAACGCAAACATCGGTATTTCCACCTTCATCTTCGACAGTCCAAGTTATTGTAGTTATTCCAACTGGATAATCGTCAACTAGATCTAAATTATCACTACGCAATCCATTAATAGTCGCATCACAATTGTCTTCAAATGTAGGAGTATCGATATCAACGCTGGCGAAACACTCACCTACAACAGACACTTCAAGTACATCATCACACGATTCAATAACAGGAGCTTGTGTATCTACTCCATTATACACTACCACGGCATTAGAAGCAGTATTACCGCATTCATCAGCAACCATGTAAGTATATGTAGCTGTCCAAATACAATCTGTACCAGAGATATCTGAATTTACTAATGTTACGACTACATCAGAACAATTATCAGAATATAAAGCTGCTATAGTCATTTCAGAAGGAGCTAAAGGTGCGTCATCTTTTTTAACATTAGGCTGCTCTCCTCCAGGAAGTTCACCATCCAGTACAGGAGATTCTGTATCACTCACTTCTACTACTTGAGTAGCTGTAATAGCTCCAGTACAATCTTCTGCAGTCCATGTACGCGTAATAGTATAATATCCTGCACATGACCCTGGCGTTGTTTGTTCATCAAATGTTACATCTACGTTACCACATGAGTTTTCTGCAGTAAGCGTTACTGCTGATGGCACATCACTGCAGTCAGCATATTCAATAGTACTTGGAATAGCACTAAAGGCCAAACCGCTTACAGGAGAAACCGTAAATGTTGCCATTACACTGGTAGTGAAGCAAAGATCTGATACTGTCCAAGTAACTGTAGCACTTCCACCTGCGCAGAATGCAGGTATCGTTTGACTATTTGCATCATCAGTGACTTGTGGATCACAACCACCAACTAGGTTAAATGCATCATTCTGCGCTGCAACCCAGTCTGCAAAAGCAGCATCAATAGCTGCCTGATCTTCATAATCACAAGCAGAAGATGATGTACCAGTAGGCGCATCAAATGTAACTGCTGAAGGCGCTGTAAGTGTAAATGTAGCAGATACCGTTGTTGAAAAACAAAGATCAGTAATAGACCACGTAACCGTAGCTGAACCACCATCACAAAGACTAGGAATGATAACATCACCGCTATCGTCCGTAAGCTGAGGATTACAGCCTCCAGTTGGGTCTATATTTGCAGATTGCTCTGCAACCCAATCATTAAAAGCAGCTTCAACTTCAGACTGGTCTGCGTACAAACATGAACTTACCGAAGTATTTGAAGGCTGTGATACACCAACTGTATTTAATGTATTCAACGTATAAACTGCACTAACACTAGTAGTAAAGCAATCATCCGTAATCGTCCAGGTAACCATAGCTGAACCGCCTTCACAAAGCGCAGGAATATCTTGATCTTCACTGTCATCCGTAATCATTGGATCACAACCCCCACCAACATTGATAGCAGCAGTTTGTGCTATCACCCATGATGCAAAGTCATTATCAACTTCGCCTTGATCAGCAAAAGAACATGATGTTACCGTCTCATCTGATGGATTTGAATATGTTACATCTGGAGCTTCAAGAATAGTAAAAGTTGCTGAACAACTACCTTCTTGGCCGCACTCATCAGATGCTGCAAAATTCAACGTGATACTACCACCACATAATTCAGGTAGCACAGCATTTTCCAAGCCATTTGAAACTGCATTACAGCCACCTGTAACACTAAAACCTGTTAACCAAGTATTGAATGCATTTTGAGCATCTGATTCAGAAATACAAGCATCTTCATCTACAGAGCTTGGACAATTTACAACCAAAGCCGGTGCAGGATTAACTGTAAAAGTTTTTGTACATACAACTTCTGTATCACAATCACTGGTTACAGTGTATGTCACTGAAGTAGAACCTCCGCAGCTAGATGGAGCCGTTGGCTCACCTTCTCTAACAAATACGAAATCCGAAACCGTTACACTTCCACGACCTGCAAAGTCGTCTGTAGAACGAATAGTGAAGCAGAATGCATCTCCTGAAGACACGACTATACTTGATGATCCGCTCTGATTAACACCTCCCATATAATCTACAATAGGGGTAAAATCTTCACCTATATAATAACCAAAAGGATCCCATTCAGGGGATTCGTCTAATGTAGAAAATACCCAGTCAAAACTCATTTCTCCATCATAAGGTATGTCCATACACAATGTTGTACACGTAAGACTCATTGGCACGTCAGAAGCGTCACTACCTATTAACTCAAAACCATCTATTCCTATAAATTGATGGGAACCATCACCACCATTGTCATTAAATGTCCACACTGACTGATCAAAATCACCGGTGAAACCTAATACAATTTGTAAGAATGAAGCCATAGGATTACATCCACCTTCCACATCAAACTGAGCTATCCAAGCTGCAAAATCATCATTCACATCCTCTTGACTCATGCAAGCTCCAATTGTCTCGTCGTCTGGACATAACACAACAAGCTCATCAGGTTCTGTAACTGTAAATGTCGAAGAACAAGTCTGATCTGGTCCACAATCCTGAGAAGCTGTATATATAACAGGCTCCACATCACCACAAAACGATGGTGCAGCATATCCTGTCAAATCTGTAGAGATGGTATTACAACCACCCACCGTAATAAAACCAGCAATCCAAGTTTCAAAAGCATCGTCAATAAACTCTTGATCAGAACAAGCATCTATTGTAACATCGGTAGGACATGTAACCGATAATTCAGGTGCCTCTTCCACAATAAATGAAGCAACACACTGAGAACTACCAAAGCAATCATCAGTAGCCACATAAGTTACAGTTTCTGATCCTCCACAGAATAAAGGTGAAAGTAGGCCACTAATATCAGTTGATATCGTATTACAACCACCAACTGTATTAAACTCAGCAATCCAAACAGCGAAAGCTACGTCAATCTCCATTTGATCAAAACATGCATCAAAAGTAATGTTTTCAGGGCAAGTCACAGCTAATGTAGTAGCTGGGGTTACACTAAATGTAGACATACAGCTACTTGATTGATTACAAGCATCAGTAGCCTCATATGTAACAGAAACCTCACCTCCACATGCGTCAGGAGCAGTTAATTCCGTAACACTTGTTACTTCTGTATCGCAGCCACCCGCATACAGGAAAGCATTACGCCAAGTAACAAAAGCAGCATCAACAGTTGCTTGATCGGAGCAAGCATTAACAGTTTCATCAGATGGACATGTAGTGGATAATTCAGGTGCATCTTCCACTATAAAAGTGGAAGAACAAGTAACATCATCGCCACAATCCTGAGTTACACGATAAGTCACCACTGTCGTACCGCCACAACGGGTAATATTTTCAAAAATATCTTCCTCGTCAAATGTTGGTGTCTCAGACACGCAGCCACCCGAGTAGGTAAATAAATTAATGAAATTATCATAGAACGCTTCATCAATTTCCTCCTGGGTTAAACATGCATCAACATTCACAGGGTCTGGACAAGATACAGTAAGCACTTCTGGCTCGGAAACAGAGAAAGTAGAAGAACAAGTCTCTGTTTGACCACATGCATCACTAATTGTATAAGTTATGGTCTCATCACCTCCGCAGAAAGAAGGTGCAATGTAACCCGATAAATCAAATGGAGTCACCTCACATCCACCTTCATATTCAAATCCAGATAACCAAAGCGCGAAAACTGCGTCAACATCTTGTTGAGCAGTGCACTCATCAATTGTTTCAGAACTTGGGCAAGTAACCAATAATTCCTCTCTATCTTCAACAGTAAATGTTGACGAACATTGATCAGACTGACCACAGTTGTCAGAAACTTCATAGTTTACCTCTATTGATCCTCCACAAAAAGATGGTGCCATCAAAGTAGATATTCCATCTTCAACTACTTCACATCCTCCTTCATAACTAAAGCTACCTATCCATGCTGTAAATGCAGCATCTACTTCATCCTGAGTGCTACACAAAGGTACAGTCTCTGGATCTGGGCAGGTAGCAATTAATGAAGGTGCATTTTGAACCGTAAAAGTTGATGAACACTGATCTGTCTGATTGCAATTGTCAGAAACCACATAGGTAGCTGTTTCCTCTCCTCCGCAGACACTCGGAATAGTAAGTTCTCCTAAAGAAGCACCAGAACCTGAAGCTAAGCACCCTCCAGTAAAGTCAAAACCTGTTAACCATAATTCAAATGCAGTCTGAATATCCTCTTCAGAGCTACATGAGGCTATAGAAACTGGGTCTGGACAAGTTGCAGTTAATAGTGGGGCATTTTCCACCGTAAATGTTGCAGAACATTGATCTGACTGGTTGCAATTGTCTGTTGCAGTAAATGTAACTGGGGTAGACCCTCCACAAATGTCTGGTGCAAAAAACCCAGCTAAAGATGAACCGGTAGCACCGCAACCCCCATCAACAGCAAATTGTCCAATCCAATCTGCAAATGCTGCATCAACATCTCCTTGAGAAGTGCAGGCATCTGCTGTAAAATCATCAGGACAAATAGCTACTATAGGATCAGGGTTAAGTACACTGAATGTGACCACACATCCAGCTGTTTGGTTACAATCATCAGAAACTTCATAGTTCACATCAATAGACCCGCCACAGAAAGGAGGAGCGGACAATCCTGTTAAACCACTTTCTACTGCACCACATCCTCCATTGAATTCAAATTCATCCAACCATGCAGCAAATGCAGCGTCTACATCAGATTGAGAATTACATGCAGATATCTCAATTGGATCTGGGCAAGTAACACTCAACAAAGGTGCATCTTCAACGGTGAAAGTAGAAATACACTGATCCGACAGATTGCAATCATCTGAAAGGATATATGTGACTGTAACAAAGCCTCCACATGCAGTTGGTGCTGTAAGACCACTCAAATCTGTCGCAGAAACCGAACATCCACCCTGATAGCCAAATCCAACTAACCATGCAGAAAAATCTGCATTTATGTCTGCTTCAGAGCTGCAGGCATCTACTGTAAAATCAGCAGGACAATTTGCTACTATAGGATCAGGATTAAGAACACTAAATGTGACCACGCATCCAGCAGTTTGACCGCAATAATCAGAAACCGCATAGTTTATATCAATAGAACCACCACAATAGGAAGGAGCAGTTAATCCAGTTAAACCACTTTCTAATGCACCGCATCCTCCATTGAATTCAAATTCGTCCAACCATGCAGCAAATGCTAAATCTACCGCAGATTGAGTACTACATGCTGGAACTTCTAAGGGGTCTGGACACGTTACCTCTAGTAATGGTGCAGCATCTACCGTAAATGTATGTGTACATACTTGGTCGTCTTCACATTCACTTACTACACGATAAGTAACTGTAGTAGAACCTCCACAAGCATCTGGTGCTGTAGGAGTTGGGGCATCGAAAGAACCAGAAGGTGTCTCACACCCTCCGCTGAACCCAAATTCATCTAGCCAAGCATTAAAAGCAATATTCACCGCATCTTGGTCAGAGCATGCAACAATACCATCATCACCCGGACAATCTAGCGTTACAGGAGGTATTGTGTAAGATACAATGATCATACCATCAGCACCGTCTCCTGAGGAAACGTTTTGGCCTCCTCCTTTACCACCACCACCCCCACCGGGGAATAATCCTGGCAAGCCTGGCTGAGCATTACTACCGCCATCTCCACCCTTACCACCATCAGCAGGAGCAGCTCCACCGATTTGACCATTTGCAGCATTTCCGGGATCAGAAGATCCAGCTGAGGAACCAGCACCACCTCCAGTGGTATTGCTCACAAGTACATCACCATCACCTCCAGCAAAAGTTATATCTCCAGTCCCAGGACCTCCTCCTAAACCAGAAATAAATCCATAAGGTGCAGAAGGTTCAAGTGGAGCCTGTCCTCCAGGAGCCACAACCAAACCTGATCCAAAATTTGAAGAAGTACCATTAGACCCTGAAGTAAGCTGAGTACCTCCTTGGCCACCCAGTCCAACGACAACATTGAACATATCGCCAGAAGCTACTGTGATAGTGCTTTCAGCATACGCTCCTCCACCACCACCGGCAGCTGCATAGGAACGACTATTTCCTCGGCCACCACCACCACCACCGCCCCAAGCTTGGACGGTAATCTCGGTAATACCAGCAGGCACCGTATACGTACCCCCTACCAAAAAGGTGTCACGTATGATGATCTGCGCAGTACCCATCTGAATGCCCAAAAGCAGACAGGCAGACAAAAAGATGCCTATGAGAAAGCTGCGCTGTGCGTTAAGGTAAAAATTCATCATAAAGTTTTTAGTTAAATAATTAGAAGAATGATATATGATTAATTCTTTTTGAATTTCTGGGCAACTTTCATTCAAAGGAAATTGATAAAATCAAAATTTACCAAAGGAACAAATACGCCAAAGAATGACCTCATCCAAAAATCAACGACAAAGGTAAGATAATTTTATTGCTGGTATATTAATTAACTGTTTTTTTATTGAATATTAAGCACATTAGTTGCCAATAACATAAATAACTTTTAATAATATTTGTAAAAAACGATAAATCTATTTATTAAAAATTAGAATAAAATTGTATCTAAGCGTATTCCAATTACACAATCATGTAGCTAATGCACATCGCTCCACCTCAACATGGTCAAAACCAATGACGCTTTCTAAAAAAAATAAGCATTCCAACAGCCATTAATGCCATCAATAAAAGTACAACAGGATAGGAGTATGGCCACTCTAATTCAGGCATATATTTGAAATTCATACCGTAAACACCCACTACAAATGTTATTGGAATAAAAATGGTTGATATTATAGTGAGTGTTTGAACTACCTGATTGGTTCGATGCTGTAAATATATGTTATACCATTCAAATAGTCCGTTTAAGCGATCCTTACACTCCTCAATATCATCAAGCAACAACAACAAATGATCTTGCAAATCTTGAAGAAAAGGCATTTTATCCTGCTCCTCACGCTCACTGGCAGTGCGTGACAGTTTTATCAGTAGCTCTCTCATGGGAAATGCCATGCGACGCAGTTGCATTAATTCGACCTTGTTACCATGTACTTTCCACTTAAAATCTTTATCTAGGTTATTATTGCCCATTTGCTCTTCGAGCTGTTCAGTCTTTTGATCCAATAGATGATAATAGTGAACATAATGGTCCAATGCCAAATCCAAAATGGCATAAGTGAGGTATAATGCACCTCCTTTGCGAAGTCGAGACTGATCTTTTTGCAGACGCTCCCTAATAATACCAAGAGCATCATCCGTTTTTTCTTGAAAACTGAGCAATTTGTTACCCGTCAAATAAAGGGAAATCTGCTGAGCAATCGACTGAGAAAGTGACGCCGGTGGCGTAGGGTTTTCTAAAAATTTAAATACTATGAATATACCATTTTCTAATTCTTCTGATCGTGTCCTTTGATGAACATTCAAAATATCCTCTTGAGTAAGGGTAGGAATATGGAAGTTTTCGCAAAGTTTACTCACCAAAGCTGAATTGCCAAATCCACGAATATCTAACCATTCTGTTCCAGCAAATCCATCATCTATAAAGGTATATTGCTCAAGTGGTGTTACTTTTAGGTTTTCTTCATTATAATAACTTCTTACAATTATTGTGTTTGTTCCTTTATTGGCACCCGTATACTCAAGCGAACCAGGCGGAGAACCCGGCTTTTTAAGCTTATGTCTTTTATGAATTTTTCTTGGTGCTGTTGCCATTAGCTCTTTATTATATGTTGGATACCTTCCAGCAGACGATCCAGATCTTCAATCCGGGTGTAAACATTGGGGGTGATACGAACTCCTTTAATATCTTCATAATCAATAGCTACGCTATGGATACCAAAGGATGAAAACAACTTTTGTTCTATTTCAGCTGGAGATTTTCCCTCTATGCCAAACACACCTAATGCACCACTATATTCTTTACTAAACGGAGTATACAAACGTACTCCGGATATCTCTGCCGCCTCTTTCATCCAATAATTTTTAAGAAAATGTAGTCGTCTACTTTTCCTTCCAATGCCAATCATATCATGAAAATCTAAGGCAGCACCTATGGCCATATCCGCCGCAAACGATCGTGTACCCAGGGATTCAAACTTGCGGATATCCGGACCCGCGGGCTCCGTTGCCGACAACAATGCCCAAATATCTTGTATTCTATCCTTCTTTATCCACATCAAACCGGTACCAAAAGGCGCACACATCCACTTATGCAGACTGGTTGCCATATAATCACAATTCAGTTCACCAACTGAGAACTCAGTCTGCGCAAAGCTGTGAGCTGAATCTGATATAATATGTATATCCGGCCTTTTCCCCTTGATTTGGGCGGCAAGCTTGCCCACAGGAAATAGTTGACCGCTCCAGTTTATCATATGCGTGAGGTGCATCACTTTGGTGCGTGGGCCTACTGCGTCAAGATATGGCTTCATCAAAGCTTCATCGGATTCGGATGGCAACTTCAAATCCACCCAAACTAATTTAATACCATCACGTTTTTCTCTTTGTTTCCATGCATTAAGCATATTGGGATAATCGTAACGGCAAAGAACTACCTCATCACCGGCAGAAAGATTTAATCCAAAAATAAAGGTATTTAACCCCTCTGTTGCATTCCTGTTTATGGCTATTTCATCTTTGTTAGCTCCGCAGCTGTCCGCTAATCGAATGCGCAGTGACTCACGACCCTGATCCAATATACGCCACATGTAATAAGAAGGTCCTTCATTGGCGTACTGATAGTATCGAATATGGGCATCTTGAACAGGTTTGGGTTGTGGAGACACTCCCCCATTATTTAAATTAATGATATTGGGGGAC
>CAYUZA010000043.1:3259-16729 GCA_964449535.1 uncultured Saprospiraceae bacterium | reverse complement strand
TGAAGTAATAGTTACGCAGTATTGTTTACCTGGCTCAAAAAGAATTTTATCATTTGTGGAGCTATCTTGCCATAAATAAGTGAAAGGGGCTTCGCCATTAGCTAATGCCACCAAATAAATTTCACCGTTACTGGTCAAAGTCCTGCGAATGGATACGGCACATTTTATTGGGGGTTTAGATTCAAAACACGCTGCTGCAGTACAACCAGTAGCGTCAGTAATTGTTACGCAATATAATGTATCAATTTGCATTGCAATTCTTGGGGTAGTCTCTCCCGTGTTCCACTGATACTGAAATGGAGCTTTTCCAATAGCGTGCGCTCTAAGAAATCGTGTACTATCTTCTTTTTCGATTGAAATTTTCACTTTACAGTCTCCTCCGGCTCCTCCTGCTGTAAAACATGCGTTTGCTTGGCAATTTCTACTATCGACTATAGTTACACAGTAACGCTCTCCAGGTTTTGCTTCTATCTTTTCGGTAGTTTCTCCATTGCTCCATGTAAAAGAAAAAGGAGCCACTCCAATAGGTCGTGCAATTAGATAAGTTACCCCATTGATGGTACCCTGAGTAATGTTTACTTTGCACGGATCTGAGACGATTATAAAACAATCAGATGCAGAGCAGCCATTTGCGGTTGTGATGGTAACGCAGTATTGCTGGCCATCTTCTAAGGGTATTTTTTCTGTGGTTGCACCCGTACTCCATAGATATTGAAAAGGACCTTGACCCGATGCTTTTGCTAGCAGTTCTTTTTGTCCGCTATTACTTTGAATAGGCACAATGCGCACTGAGCAAGAATCATTTTCATTATTTGAACGGCAAATATTGAAAAAGAATTCTACACCCGGCGCATTAGGAGCCAGAACTTGAACCTGAGAAACCATTACACCGTTGCAATCAGCAACGCTGGCTTTAACTTTAGTAGGGGCATTTTCCGGATTTTGTGACCTTGGTGCTTGAATAATAAATTTACCCATAGAATCCGTCATAGTGGTAAAAGAAATGGGTTGATTTTGATTAGCAGGTAGTACTTCAATGAGTACAGATGTCCCAGCGACGGGATTGTTTTGGCTAATGACTGTACCCCTTACATAGAATGACTGTTGAGCGAAAGTGGTCATAGTCATCATCGCTAGTAAGAGAAACAGTAAATAGTAGAATGCGTGTTTCATAATAGTAGAATTTGGTTTTAAATATAACCACTATACGAATATGGCTAATCACTTGTTGGGTGATTCATTGATTTTTTATCAATAATGCTATTGTAAGTATTGATTATTGTAGGGAGACCAACTGATAAACAAATAATAGTTATTATTCTGGGTATGCAGTTGACTAGAATTAATTTGGTGAAGAAACTGTCAAATACCCAAGCCCCATTAGTGACCCCGACAGGATTCGAACCTGTAACCTTCAGAACCGGAATCTGATACTCTATCCAATTGAGCTACGGGGCCGGGTTTAAAACCGCTGCAAAATTAAAGGATTTTGATGATAAATAAGGGGAACCCGCTAAAAAAGAAAAGGGCGATATCCAATACCGCCCTTTTCTAAATAGTATGTTTACTAATATTCATTAAAAATCGAATATGCTGGCATCGATTGCCATATTAGCTTTGATTTCCGAATACTTAATTGTTAGCGGTGCAGGCATTCCTCCTCCGCTTACCTTAGTCGTAAAAGGAAAAAGAACATTCTCTACCGGTCGGTAATCACTGAATTCTGTAGTCTGTTGTATGATCTGATCATCCACGTTGCGAGTAGTAAGCATCTTCATTTTTAACTTAGTACTCACATCATAGTAATAGACACTAGTCTCTCCCCTAGTGTTAGTAGCTTCGATTACATAACAATTGCTTCCGTTGACGATCTCTACCCCAGTCAAAGTTAATTTTTGACCATTTTTTGAAAAATACAACTCCTCAATCAAATTAGCCTGTTCTATATATTCAGCGGCAGGTTCTCCTTCAATAATTGAACTTTGCCCCATATTACTTACTTTTACTCTAGTGCCATTTACTGTAGTGCTTTGCATGACTTGATTATTGGCAGAAATATTCATACTCATTTTGCCAGGTATAAGATAAGCAGTATTCATGCTCAATTGAAAACCACCGAGATTGGCTTGGCCTGTCATCTGAACTGTCTTTAGGTTTTCAATGGCATTTTTTCCGCCTATGGCTTCCAAATAATCATTGATGATGCTCTCCGCACTAACATTGGAAGGAATTTTAAAACTACTTTCCTCTACTTTTTGACCATTAGAATCATAGAAATCGACTTTTTTACTGGCAGCAAATCTGCCCAATAAAGGCGCAACCTCTTTTTTGTTACCCACAACCACAATTCTAGCTTGTTCTGGTTTTAAGTATTTTTGCGCAGCTTTCAGTACATCGTCTGCACTCACTGCCTGAACTTTAGCCAAGTATGTATCGTAATAATCTGCCGGTAAGCCAAATCTGGCAATATTAAGGGCAAAATTAGCCATGGTTTGCGGTCTTTCCATCGATCTGGCAAATTCACCTGACAAGACATTTTTTGCGAGTATTAATTCTTCATCACTGACTTTTTCTGTACGCATCTTTTGAATTTCATTGAGCAACTCTTGAATGGCTTGCTCAGTCACTTTATTGCCTACTGATGCCCCCGCACTAAAACTACCTACAATTTTGTCAGGATTAAGCGATGAGCGGGCGCCGTAAGTAAATGCATTTTTTTCTCTAAGATTGAGGTTGATGCGGCTGCTAAATACACCACCAAATATTGCATTCATTAAACTAGCTGCTACCCTATCGTCGGCATTATGTGCTAAGGCAACAGGATATGTTATATTGACAACCGACTGCACTGCTCCTGCTTTGTCGACAAAGTCAACCGTAGTAGAACTTGGAAACTCAGGAGCAGATGGGTTTTTAGCATTTATGGGTTTTGACTGCCAGCTATTAAAATACTTTTCAGAAAGTTTTTTTGCTTCATCTAAAGTAATATCTCCAACTATCGCCAAATAAGATATATTAGGTCTCCAGTATTCTTGATAATAAGCAACAACCTGCTCCAATTTTACAGCGTTGACTGTACTTTCAGTGACAATTTCACCATAGGGATGACCAGCTCCATTACGCAGCACCTGACTGACCGAATTAGCAATATAATCAGGGTCATCTTTTGAAGCAGTAAGACCAGATAGTGTTTGTTTTCTCGCTTTTTCAAACTCTTCAGGCAAAAATGAAGGACTCAGAAGAGCCTCGCTCATCAGTTGAAGTAAAGTCTCTTTGTGCTTGCTCAGGCTAGAACCAAACATTCCAGACCCACTAGAAGATAGATCAGCACCAATAAAATCAACAGCTTCATCAAGTTCCGCCTTAGATTTTTTTAGGGTTCCTCTCATAAGCATATCACCAGTGAAATCAATATAACCTACTGAATTGCCCTGGTTAATAGGTGGTGCATCCACCAAAAGTTGAAAAGATACTCTTGGCAACTTGTTATTTTGAACTACTATGACACGCAAGCCATTGTCCAAGGAGAACGTCTCATATTTTCCCATTTCTACCATTGGCGCTGGGCCTGCTGAGGGTTTTTGAGCGCGAAATGCCTGCGGATCATTCAGGTTGGTTCCCATTTGCTTGTTTTTTGGGGAGCATTGCCAGAAGGCGAATGAAGTTAACAATACTAAAAAGAATATATGTGGTGATTTCATGAAATCTGGTTTATGAATTAAAAAAGACTAATCAGGAATAGGGTTTAAGGCGTTTCAGGTTTTGGTAGATAGTAAAGTGTGATTCGATTTACCGGACTGAAATATTTCAATGCTGCCATTTGCAAATCCTCCTTAGTTACTCGCATGTAGCGCTCTATCTCGGTATTAATGAGATTCGCATCTCCATAATACATTTTATAATTAGCCAGATTTTCAGCAATTCCTGCCATGGTGCTGGAAGATGAGTAAAATTCCGTTTCTACTTGATTTCTAAGTTTTTGGAATTCTTCGTCAGAGATCAAGTTATTGCGCACATTTTCAATTTCACGATTCATAGCCTCTTCGAGTTTTTCAGGAGAGACACCCATATTAACTAGACCAAAATTAATAGAAACTCCCGGGTCTTCCAACGCTATCGGGATATTCATGACCTGAAGCGCCAATTGCTGATCATCTACGATGGATTTATACATTCTGGAACTTTTTCCTCCGGACAAAAGCTTGGACAACATATCAACCGCATAAAATTCAGGTGTTCCCATTGCAGGAATACGATAGGTTTGAACAACTGCAGGCAGTTGGATATTGTCAAAAAAGGTATCTCTAACCTCATTTAATAAAGGTGGCTCTACAATATTTGGTTTTACAACATCTGCTCCTCTGGGTATACTTCCAAAATACTTTTGAACCATAACTTTTGCCTCTTCCAAATCGATGCTACCTGCAATTGAAAGTATGGCATTGTTTGGAACGTAGTATGTCTTATAAAAATTTATAAAATCGTTTTCATCTGCAGCATCCAAATGGGCCATGTCTCCAATGACACTCCAGCGGTAAGGATGTTGTTTATAAGCCCTTTTCATACATTCTTCCAAAAGTCTGCCATAAGGTCGATTGTCGACAGTTTGGCTTCTTTCCTCTTTAATTACGTTGCGTTGCGTATTGATACCCGTTTCATCAACATTAGCATGCAGCATACGCTCCGACTCCATCCATAGCCCAAGCTCTAGCTGATTGGAAGGCATTATTTCATAATAGTATGTCCGGTCATACCAAGTATTCGCATTGAGTGTACCCCCAGCGCTTTGAACTAGTTTAAAATAATCTCCTCTAGGGATATTTTTAGTTCCTTCAAACAACAAATGCTCGAAAAAATGAGCAAAACCTGTTCTGTCCGGTCTTTCATCTTTGGAACCTACATGATACATCACCGACACCGCAACGATGGGTACAGATTTGTCTTGGTGTAAAATAACTGTAAGACCATTGTCCAGTGTATATTCGGTAAATTGAATTTTACTGGACTGGCCATTCAGCGCAGTAGTTAAACCTGCCATAAATAAGACTATTAAATGATATTTAAACATAATCGTTGTTTTTATTGTGTAAGATATTTAAATTAAAATTTGTACAAAAAGAAATTCGACCACTGAAGCTATTTAATCTATCAGAAGTTAATTAATCAGGCTTGATTATTTCAGTTTTTACACCAAAATGCTCCGCAAATTGTCGAAATTGTTCAGATAATTCCTTGTTGTTAGTAGCCCTCATATAAGTATCTGCCAATCCCCTAAGCGTGTAAAACATCATCCTGTCCATTTCTTGAATTTGCATCTCTTTAGTCCAGATATCAAATCTTAGGGTTTCTTTACTATCATTTGCAAAAACTGATACCATTAACGCTTTAGCTGCAATAGGATCCACTTGTCCATCAGTGGCGGTCCAGAGGATACTTTCAGGGATATTTTGCTCGTCAAGCTCGATGTCAAACTGCAACCTAGATGATTTGCTCATATGGATAAAAGCTGTTTTATATTTTTATAATAATAAATGCGGCACTTAGTAATTGGTTCACTTTTTAGCTTAATACATGCAAGCATTGCTTTTGCAAGTTGCCATGCGGGAATAGGGCGATAATTTCCAAGCCACTGAGCTAGAAAAGGCTCAATTAATTGATAAAACTTTATCGAAAACCTTTCCGCCGTTCTTTTTTCAACTCTCTGACCCAGCAGCAATGAAGGTCTAAATATATGACATTCTTCAAATGGCATTGCGCCAATAATTTCTTCCGTTTGCCCTTTCACCTTACTATAATGCACCATACTAGAAGAGTTAGCTCCTATAGCGCTTATCATAATTAGTTTTTTTACACCTGAAGAAAGGGCAAATTGGGCAGCTTTGATCATTAAATCTTTATCGATTTTTTCAAAATTGGCCCGACTTCCGGCCTTTTTAATGGTAGTCCCAAGACACAAAAAGCATATATCCGCAGCATATTTTTGAGTGCTGCTCTGATTTTCTTCAAGAATAGAAAGGTTTTCGTAAGTTACTTTGTCAGAAACAGTATCTGGCACCCTTCTGCCCACATCCAAAATAGCAGTAATATTCGAATCTTCTTGCAGATAAGTCATTAAATAAGAACCGGTAAGACCAGAACTTCCAAATATGATTGTATCGACATGAATAACTTCAGACATCCCTCCCTACTGTGATTTTTTACTATTTCCTGGCAGGAGAGAAAAGCTTTTTTGTTGTTTTCCGCCTTTGGGGCTTTGTACAGTAATCGTAAATGAATCTTTTTTATCCTTTAATAACCATTTAACCTTTACATGATCATTCCCCTTGATAGAACTAATCAGCAGGTTTGCAGGATCGTAAATTTGCTCTGTTCCCATCCCAAAATCAGTATTTTCCATAATGAAACCAGCTACCACCTGATCACTTTGTATGGAAACCGAAACCGGTTTTTGCAATTTATTTTTGACATCATGTGCTGAATGGGTAGGAATTGCGCGGGTATTTTTTATTGTAAGTGATATTTCTTTTAATCCGTTACCCATGTCGCGAACGGAAAAACTGTCAAATTCAATTTGTGGTGTTTGATATGCATGAAATAAGGTAAAAGCCATATTTCTGTGGGCATCCTCCTCCATCAAAAAACCAGGCGTATTTCTAATGTAATTTTTCTTTGGTCCACCAATTTCTATTTCACCAAATTGTGGATGCTTGTAAGAGGTCCAAGGCACATAAGCATCACCAAAAAGAAGATACTTATCAAATTCTTGAAATTGATTGTCATTCCAACGATCAGTCTCTGATTTGCGATGAAATAATAAATAAGAGGTCATGATTTCATTAACAAATCCATACACACCAAGACATCCATGAAAAAAGTCAAGATCTCCGCCAAAAACAGAATAAAGGTCTTTGTAAGTAACCAAATATCGATATCCAGGTACTACTTTCTCACCCAATTTGCCAATGAGATCATATACTTGGTTGTCTTCTCTGCTATACATGTTCAGATCTTCCTCAGCCCCAGGTCCGCGGAGAAACATTCCCCCATAATTATGATAACTTTGAGCACCAGCTATATTGGGGTGGGCTAATATGAATTTTCTTACAGCCTGGTTTTCGGGTGTGCTAAATGGATAACGATATGCCCCGCCCTGAATATAGTCTGGTTGCCAATTGTAACCCCAGTCCCGATTTGGATCATAATAACCTAATCTATCTTCATTAACTTTACCATCGCCATCTTGATCAAAACCTTCGTAGCCAAGCATTTCATATTCACCCTCTTCTCCTGGTTTTACCATTACCATTCGAGTTGGGTATTCAGGATCTTCTTTCCATTTACCCAATTTACTTTTCCTGCGCATCATAGTAATGTGACCATCCTGATTTAGATCATTCATACCATCCTCGTCAATTTCCCAGTCTCCGTCATCATCCAAAGGGATAGCACCAGATCGAGGTGAGCTGGCATGGTTGGCACGATACATAAAATCATAATGACCATCAGGATTGATGGTAGGAAGTATGTAAAAAACTTTTTGATCCACCAATTCTTTTATAAAAGGTACAAATGCATAATTTTCACAAAGATACCAGGCAGTGTACATGCTAATCTCTGTGCCTTGAAGCTCATTGGCGTGAATATTTCCTTGGATATAAAAAGCAGGTTTATCCAGTACTGGCCCTGTAGCTGCATTGTGTATCGTTATAGCAACAATATCGCGCTTTTCATGGGATTTTCCTATCATTTCCACTTGTACCAACTGCGGATATGCTTTTTGAAGCGCATACGCAAAGGCGTACACGTCGTCCAATGTATGGTAGCGATTCCACGTCATTGGAACCTTGGGCTGATGAGGAGAGCCTACTGCTCTAATACCACTCAGCGGAAGCTCCTGTGCAGTTAATGCAGAATATGAACACAAAACATTTACGAGAATAAAAATATATAGATTGATATATCGCATAATTCTAGTTATTTTAATTCTATGGTTTTGGTAATAATGCCAGTCATCGGGCTGCCTGCTTCGAGGGTTACCTGACCGGAACCTTGTATCAACCATTGAAAAGAAAAACTTTCGCCCGGTTGGAGAGAATTGTGGAATGTCTTATTTTTATTAACAACGAGATTTTGGTTTTTAGTTAACAAAACTCGATGTCTTATTTTTTTAACCCATTTCGTTTTGTCACCTAATTCTGCATGTGTAGGCAACAATCCCACATTAGTTACTTTCCCTGAAATACGGTACATCTGACCTTCCAATTTATCTACTTTTACGAAGTCAAACTGTAATTTTGGTAGGGCCCGAAGGTAATTTTCCATGAAAGTGAAATGCTTTGAAATACTCTCATCAAGAAATTCTACTGGAGGATTGTAACGGACATAAGGTTTAAATCCCCCAACTTCAACTTCGTTATCTGGAAAATCTGGATGTTTGATAGTTGACCAAGGAATAAAGTAATCTTTGATTTTCATAGAATCCGCCCATTTTACATATCTGACATCATACGATTCAGCGGGGCTCTCTTTTTTTCCTTTTGGAGGTTTTTCTTTATCTCCTGGCGTTTTCTCGGCATTTTGATCTTCAGCGAGTTTTGCCTCTTTTAATATGGGAGCAATCCAAATCGGGGTAGAATAACTAAATCTACCATAATGAAAATAGGCCCATTGAGAAAAAGAACCTGCAGCTGGGGCCATAGGTATTGGATTTTCTATAGCAGAAGTTTTTTTAAAAACCTCATGAACCCACTCATTAGTCTTACCATCTTTTTCTAAAGGTGTAGAAAGGATTCTTTTTGCATTTTTTTGTTTGTCATGTTTGACAGGTTCCGAAAGCGTATTTTCCAACCCAAAAGTAAATATTGCATATATATTATATCGGTCAAAAAGATAGTCAGCAATTAGTCTGTTTTCGGTCTCTGAAAAAGCATGAGTGCCGGCAGTTGCCGAAAACGCTGGGTAATTGAATGAAAAATTGTGATTAATGTTAACACCACCAGGACCGTCTTCATTCAATAGCCCATCACGATCATTGTCAATGCCTTCCGAAAAGTACAGATATCGTGGCGTTTGATTAGATTTCTTATCCCATTCCGATGTTAAAAATGGAAAGATGGTATCCATAACCCGGTTTCCAGTTGGATGTTTAACCCGGATTTCACTTATGAAATTGTCACTATTTAAATCTTCGTTGGAATCTTCATCTATTCTACCATCTCTGTCTTCATCTGAAATACTTCCATTAGTAGTAACCTCCTGTTTGGATTTAGAAGCTAAACCCGAAAAGGCAAATGGATTGACATATGGAATGATGTAAAAGTAATATTCCTCTCTCCAACGCATCCATAGGCTATCTTTACTAGTAATTATTTTCTCTGCAAAACTTAAATTGGAGTGAATACCGGCAGGATGCAAGCCATCTACTCCTGACACCAGCGCAAAGCCAGGTTTAAAGGCTTCAGGTCCTTTTCCAATTTTAAGCGCATAAATATTGAATCCCTTGTTAGTTGAACCTAGGGTATCAAGTGTACAAATTTCCGGATGACTGGAAGCCAATTTCTTAATTTTCGACTCCCATCCAGACAAATCAGGATAATTGTTTTGAGCTTTCGCAGCAGTCACTAGCAATAATAATAAGAAATAAACCCCTCGTTTGAAAATATTTTTCATCGTATTATTAGATTGTTAGATGAATAGAAAACATCCCATAAAGATAAGAGTTTTTTTATTGCCTAGCCCTTTCTTTCCTAAAAGGGTGACATAGGAATATATTCCACGATTAACCTCTTTAGCAATAACTATCTGTAAATGTAAACGATCTGCCATCAAACAAACCTTTATCACTCAATTTTAATTCGGGTATGACCAAAAGTGTCATGAAAGACAATGTCATAAAAGGAGCTTTGAGGGTTGTACCCATCATGGACGTCATAGTATTTAAATTACTGTATAATTTACCAATTTCTAAACAGTTTTTTTGGGTCATTATGCCTGCAATTTCCAAAGGAATAATCTCTTCTAGGTCATCAGCAACCGCACATATACCTCCTTTATGTTTTATGATTAAAGATATAGCCTGATGCAATGATTTATCATCGCATCCTACTGCAACTATATTGTGGCAATCATGGCCAATAGAAGAGGCAATAGCTCCTTTTTTAAATCCAAAGCCGACAACGGAGGCCAATGCAGGGGGAGACTGATCATATCGGCTCATGACAACCAATTTTAATATGCCCCTATCCAAATCAAAACCATTAAATCCTGGTTTGATGGGCATTATTCTCTCTTTAGTAATAAGTTCTCCGTCTATAACCTCTATACATCGGACCGATTGACCTTTAGGATGTACATTTAATTCTTCTTTTTTTAAGCTTATTCTGTCAAATTTGTTGAAACCAATTTTTTCTTGAAATTCAGGAGCCTTAATTACTCCCTTTGGCCAAACACATTGTCCATCTATCCAAGTTTGCAATATGGTACAACTGGAAGGATGGTCAATCAAAATAAAATCAGCCGCATCTCCCACTCTGCAAAGTCCAATGGGCATTCTATAATGAAGGACAGGATTTACGCATGCAGCTCTTAATACATCAAACATTTCAAATCCATCAGCAATTGCTCTTTTTACCAATAGATTAATGTGCCCTTCAGACAAATCATCGGGGTGCTTATCATCTGAGCAAAACATAACCTGATTTGGATGGCTTTGCAACAGACTTTTTAAAGCTTCATAATTTTTGGCGGCACTCCCCTCTCTGATGAGAATTTTTACTCCCGCATTTGCTTTTTCAATTCCTTCTTGTAGAGAAAAACACTCGTGATCTGTTGTAATGCCCGCATTAAAATATAGCCCTATATCGTCACCTGATATACCTGGAGCATGACCGTCTACAGGAATATTCCGCGATAATGCGACTTTTAATTTTGACATTACTAATTCATGCCTATCAATAACGCCAGGATAATTCATAACCTCGGATAGATAATGTACCAAACCCTCATCCAACATTTTTGCAATGTCATCTGCATCCAACTGAGCTCCAGCTGTTTCATAAGAAGTTGCCGGCACACAGGAGGGTGCTCCAAACATAATTTTTAATGGCGTTTTGCGCGCGTTTTCTACCATAAATCTTATGCCATCAATACCCATTACATTGGCAATTTCATGAGGATCAGAAACTGTACCTATGGTTCCATGGACAATAGCCTGATTACCAAAATATTCCGGAGTGATCATCGAACTCTCTATATGTACATGAGCATCAATAAACCCGGGCAAAATATATGGATATTGTCTATCCTCTTCACCTAATTTAGATATATTCACCAGTGTTTTATTTTCCCAACTCATGTTGACCAGATAGATTTTTCTTTCATATAAGTCTATGAGATTTGCGGTAATTTGGCTTTGGTTGGAATGGGGCATAAGCATATACTTTTCTACGAAATTAGTTTTTTTGAATCTTTGGACATCCATTTTGTCAGATTAATGTTTTGTTTACAGTTACTTAATAAAATAACAATGGAAACACTTCAGCAAAAGAGTCACAAAAAAATCACGCTGCTAAAAGAACAATACAATACAAAAGGAGCTATCTCAATAGAAGAGCGTTTCCTGATTCTTGGACAGATTGAAAAATTGATTCAAACACACAAAAAAGATCTTGAACATGCTTTATTTCTGGATTTAGGCAAAAATTCTACAGATGCTTTCACGACGGAAATTCTATTCACGCTCCACGAGTTGCAATTGATGAAAAAGCATCTTAGGGAATGGGCCAGACCTAGAAAAGTGCCAACACCGCTTTTCTTTCAACCTGCCAAGAGTTATATTATACCTGAGCCTTACGGTGTAGTGTTAGTGATTGCCCCTTGGAATTACCCATTTCAACTTGCGGTGGTTCCTATTCTAGGCGCTATTGCCGCAGGCAATCGCGTTGTCTTAAAACCATCAGAAGTAGCGACCCATACCGAAAGCTTCCTAGCTGAAATATTGCCAAAATATGTAGATAATAATTACATAGAAGTAGTGTGTGGCGGCCCTCAAGAAACTTTAGAATTGATTAACCAAAAACCCGATAAGATATTTTTCACTGGGAGTCCAGCCACAGGTAAGGTTATTATGATGGAAGCTGCAAAACACTTGATTCCAGTAACGCTTGAATTAGGAGGTAAAAGTCCTTGTTTAGTAGATAAGTCTGCCGATCTGCGCACCTCTGCCAAGCGGATTGTGTGGGGTAAATTTATCAATACTGGACAAACATGTATAGCGCCGGATTATTTGTTGGTAGATAAAAAAATTTCAAAAGAATTTCAGCGCGAACTAATCTTGCAGATTGATGCCATGTATCCTGAGCACTCTGATGCACTTGGGAAAATTATAAACCATCGGCATTTTAATCGCATCAAACAAATGCTTACTGGCATTGTAATTAAGGGCGGAAAAGCGGTGGAAGAACAACTAACTATAGAACCAACCCTAATATTAAATCCTCAAGACAATCATCCTGCAATGTTGGAGGAAATATTTGGCCCAGTACTTCCAATTATTGAATATGAAGAATTAAGTGAAGCGATCAGATATATCAAAAAAGGCGAAAAACCGCTTGCGCTTTATGTGTTTAGCAAATCAAACGAAAATATAGACCAAATCACCCATGATATATCAGCTGGGGGAATTTGCATAAACGACACACTTTTCCACATTGTGAATGCAAATTTGCCGTTTGGAGGCGTTGGTCAGAGTGGCATCGGTGCATATCATGGCAAATTTAGTTTTGAGACGTTTTCGCATATGAAGCCAGTTTTACACAAAAAACTCTGGTTTGACCCCAATTTTAGATATCCGCCACATAATCGGATCATGCAGAAAATGGAGAAATTGCTATTGATGCTTTCGCATTAAAATTCTATCCTGAACCTAAGGTTTATTCTTCTGGTGGTAAGGCTATTAGGTATGGAATATTGGACGTTGTAAATGGATTTAATCCACGTATTATTAGCTGTATTTACTGCATCTAACAAATTAAATACTTCCAGACTCAGCCATGTTTTTTCAGAAAAACGAAGCCAATGCTTTGGCTTTTTCTCCTGCCATTTGTTATCCCATAGCAAAAATGAAAATCCTATGTCAACTCTTCTGTAGGGTTTGAAACGAAAAGCATTTCTAAAAACGATGTTATTTTCTGGAAATCCGTAAGGCAGACCAGAACCAAACGTAAAATTCATATGCACTTTGAAATTTTCATTTCTGGGAAGATGATCTTGAAAAAACATGGATACCAGCATAAACTGATCAGTTGGTCGAGGAACAAACTCCACAGGTTTGCTTTCACCTGTCGAAAAATTTCTTTCAAAGTGCTGCACTGCCAAAATATTTTCCCTGGCGCGCAGTAGTGAAAAATTAACCCAAGACTCCACTCCTGGCACAAATTCACCATTGAGTCTAAAATCCATCCCTGTTACGTA
>CAYUZA010000043.1:0-3249 GCA_964449535.1 uncultured Saprospiraceae bacterium | reverse complement strand
CCCCTTCCATCATTCTGTCCTGAGTAGCGAATTCGAACATTGTCCACTTCATAGCTTACGAGGTCCCAAAGATGTTTATAATAAGCTTCCGCAATGAGCCTGTACTTTACTTTGTTGTTTCTACCTGTTTCAAAGTCATAAGTAAATCCAGCTAGAATATGTAGTGATTTTTGACTTTGTACCTCTTCGTTAACTTGCCCGTTAATTTGTCTTAGTTCCCGATAAAATGGAGACTGGTGATACAATCCCGTAGCGATACGATATACCACATCATTTTTACTCTTCAATGGTTTATATGAAAGCTGTGTCCTTGGAACGAGCATCCACTCATTATTAAGACTCCAATATTGAGATCTCAAACCATAACTCCACTGAAATTCGTGCCGATCATTGCCAAAATTATAGTTATCCTGAATGTATCCCTGCCACCTCCATGAATTAAGTTCATTGCGGCTTTTATATACTTTTCTTAACAAGAGCTCATTTTCATCAAATGGCAAAGAATACAAAGCAGAATCCAAGCGTTCCCATTCATTGATTCTGTCATAAATGGATTCATATTGAAATCTAGTGCCCCATTGTAAAAAATGTACATTATTTTTTTTATTTGAATTTTGGTCAGTGGATGAAATTTCTATTCCTCCTTTCCATTCAATATTAGTAACATTGCTTTGCAAAAAATTTCTGGCAAACAGGTGTTGTACCCCGGATCCAAGGCTGGAAATGGGTTCCCCGGCTGTTTCGCTACCCAAATTCAAATCTATTTCAACCAAATTATAGGAACCAATGATATCTATACCTTCATTTTCATTTGCCTGATAAGTTGATGCAAGGAATTTCATGAAAGTTGGATACTTCGTTTGCTCTGGCAACCATGTCAGTGAAATTCCATGAAAATTGGTTCGAAATAAATCCCTCTCCTGCCCCTCAAATTGAGTCCTTAGATTGAGTGCAAAATTGATAAGGCCCGTGGCAGATCGCCCACTTTGTGGCCGAAATTTAAAAAGACTATTGTTAAAATTGCCCATATAAGCAAGTTGCCAAGTTCTGGACAAATCATACGTTAAATAAGCCTGTATATCCAAAAAATCTGGAACATATTCACCTGTAATATCAAGCGAACCTAGTAAGTAGCGAGTTGTTTTGTAACGTGCTCCCGCTAAGTATCGAAATTTTCTATATTTGTCTTGCCCTATACTTTTTGAACCTTCTATATGGGCGCTTCCTCCCAAAAAGCTACCACTAACTGAACCTTTAAAAGTGGTAGGAAGCTTATATCGAACATCAAGCACAGAAGATTGCTTATCTCCATATTTAGCCTGAAAACCTCCGGAAGAAAATGATAAATCCCGCACAAGATCCATATTCGCAAAGGTCAATCCTTCTTGCTGCCCTGATCTGATTAATTGTGGCCTATATATTTCAAAATCATTAACATAGATTAGGTTTTCATCATAATTGCCCCCACGAACTAAGTATTGAGAACTCAATTCTCCTCCTGTGCCTGAAGTTAGACCCAAAGCAATATGGGGAAGTACACTTTCCAAATTGCCGCTGGTGGTCGGGAGATACCGAAGCGTTTCTACATCTTGTCTGATCATACCCTGATTTTCCAATCTGGAATCCGTAATTATTACTTCGAGATCAGAAATAGTGGGAATTAGCGTGAATTCAAGAATTCTTGTACTGCCTAAGGGAACCGGTTCAACTTTGATGTTTGCTTCCTTATACCCTACCCTGGAGATAGAAATCGTTACATATTGATCATTGGGAATATTTAATCTGAAACGGCCCAATGAATCTGTTTGAGTGTTTCTTTGGCTACCTTCAAGGTATATATTAGCAAAATCTACCGGATTTTGATTACTAGCATCGACAATTCTTCCTGATATATAGCTAAATATCGTTTCCTGGCCTGTAGCAGTTATAGTAAACCAACCCAAGATGCTTAAGGTCAAAAGATACCTAAAGCTAAAATTTTTCAAACCATCATGCATTTTCAGAAGATGCATTTTTTAACCGTTTAATCATATCAACAGGGTTTTCCGCTTTAAAAACGGCGCTACCCGCAACCAAAACATCGGCTCCAGCGCCAATTAAAGCTGCTGCATTGGAGATATCTACTCCTCCATCTATTTCGATCATCAATGCTTCATGGTTTAAATCTATAGCCATCTGACGAAGCGATGTCAACTTTTCAAATGTATTATTAATAAATTTTTGCCCTCCGAATCCAGGGTTAACAGACATTATACAAACCAAGTCTAAATCCTTTAGTATGTCTTTTAGCAAATGAACCGGAGTGTGTGGATTAAGAGCTACTCCAGCTTTTTTATTTAGATTTTTTATCTGTTGAATTTGGCGATGTAAATGTGTACAAGCTTCATAATGTACAGTAATAATATCTGCTCCTACTGCAGCAAATTCCTGAACAAAAAGCTCTGGACGCTGGATCATTAAATGGACATCAAGGGGTTTGAGCGCGTGTTTAGCAATGGCGTCTATAATAAATTGTCCAAAAGTTATGTTAGGAACAAAGGCACCATCCATAACATCCAGATGAAACCAGTCTGCATCACTATGGTTAACTAATTCTACGGCGCCTTTAAGATTATAAAAATCAGCTGCTAATAAAGAAGGGGCTATTAAGGGTTTTTGCATGTTATTAAGTAATAATAAGTGTCTGAACTAAACTGAAATAGTCTTTGTGATCAAAGGAAACCCCTGCAGCCTAAGAAATACATTGGCAGATGTGAGTACATCCTTTTCGCAATAATTAACTATTCGCTGAAGGTCTTTTTCAACCCAATATACATCACCTACCTGACTTCCATCAATATCATCTTTAGGAGAGGGAATATCCAAAATTGCTGCAAGCAAATCTAGAGAAGTATAGTTTTTAATGTCCCCAAATCTCCACATTTCCATAGTATCAGCCAAGTGTTTGACTTCCCAAGGTTTCTTACCCCCAATCTGCAATACTTCAGGCAACACTATCTGATGAACGAGCATTCGTCTGCATATGTAGGGAATATCAAATTCCTTAATATTATGTCCGGCGATAATCAACTGATTAGGATCCGAAAAACGCTTTTCGAGTAATTGAGCAAAATCATACAACAATGACTTTTCATCATCTCCTGAAAATGATTTTAATCGAAGGGCTTGTTCGCCACCATCGTGCACTAAAAGACCAACAGAAATACAAATTATTTTCCCAAACTCGGCATAAATACCTGCACGTTGCCT
>CAYUZA010000042.1:0-16946 GCA_964449535.1 uncultured Saprospiraceae bacterium | reverse complement strand
CGCCACATCCCCTATAAACTCAAATACCTCACCGTCTACAAATTCTACCTCAGCTACATATACAAATACTGCCGGATCCATCTCTCGTCCTCTGAAACTTCCATCCCAACCATAATTCGTATCATTCGGTGGTATATCTGTTGCTCCATACATTTGATTGCCCCAGCGGTCAAATACCTTTAGCGATTTGATATTCACCACATCCTTGCCCCCATACACCGTAAACTTATCGTTCAATCCATTCAAATCTGGCGTGAAGGCTGACGGTACAAACACATTCCGGCTGCGTTTCAAGTTAATCCTCATAAAATCCGTAGCCACACATCCAAATATATCCTCTATCGTTATTCGATATACATTGGCCAACTGTGGCTCTATGTATAAGTCTATCCCTGGACACCCGTCGCATAATACCACCTCTCCTTCTTCCCATTTGATTATCGCTCTTTGATTCTCCGGTATATTCGTCTCCGGTATGATCGTTACATCATCACCATAATTCAGCAGCAAGTCCGGACCCGCATCCACCACTACCCGTTCCGGATTTGTCAATGTGGCACTCACTTCAAAGGTACATCCATTCGCATCTTCTACAAGTATCCTATATTGGCCCGGACCTAGATTTGTAGCTACACCACCAGACAACGGACCTCCGTTGATCTGATAGCTATACGGCTCCGTTCCCCCTTCTATCCTCGATATACTTATCCTACCATTAATATCATTATGACAACGTGGATTGCGCGCATCCAACACTACATTCGTCACCACATTAGTATTGCGCGTCACCCTTACCTCATCTGTCCTAACGCATCCCGTAACCGTATTCACTACCCTCAATTCATACAATCCAACCGCATTCACGCTTAGCGTACGGTTAGTCCCACTCACCGATACCCCATTCTCCAACTCACGCCATGAATAACTAAATGTACCCGTACTCGTATTAGTCCCGCCAACTGTCAGCTCATTGTCTCGGCAGGTCAACTCTACATCAACGCCCGCATCAGCAACCGGTAGAGGATTCTCTACCACCGTAACCTGACCCGTACCCGTACATCCCTGCGCGTCTTCTACCTCTACCGTATAGATGCCCGGTGAACTAAACACACGTTGTGGATTGCTACTGTTATTGTCTAACCATGTATATCTTTGATATCCAGTCTCCACCGTCAACGTTGTACTTTCTCCAGCACAATAAAACGGCGCTCCATTTATGATCGGCTCCAATCGCTCCAATTCCCTAATGAAAAACGAAGCCGTACCCCTACATCCATTCCCATCCGTTACCGTAACACTATACGTACCCGTCGCATTTACCGTAGCTGTCCGACCTGTTCCTAATCCATTACTCCACACATAAGATACCCACTGACCTGCATCCAACTGGGCGTTGCGTCCCGTACAAAACGTACTAGGACCAACTATTACCGGCACAGGATTGGGATCCTCTGTAACCACAACCGTCTGACTTCCTGTACACCCATCACTATCTGTCGCTGTCACCGTGTAGGTTCCCGCTGTTACGTCTATTCCTTGCGTGGTAGCTCCTGTCGACCATCGATAACTGGCATAGTTACCCTGCACCGAAATGCGCGCTGTACTACCCTGGCAGTATCTGCCAGGATTGTCTACACCTATACTCAATTCTGTATCCTCTATTACCGTCACCTGACTAACGCCCGTACATCCATTCACATCTGTCACCGTAACCCTATAATCACCCGGTGTACTTATCGTTATCGCTCTCGTAGTCCTCGAAAAACCTCCAGGACCTGACCAATTATATTGCACATAACTTCCCGCATCCAACGTAGTACTCAATCCTACACAATACGTCGTTGATCCAGCAATTTGAGGTACCGGATTGGGGTGTACTGTCACTACAAAATTGGTACTCCCTTTGCAGCCGCTCGCATCCGTAACCTCTACTATATAATTGCCACTCGTAGTTACCGGGTAGGCACCACTTGATCCTGTACCAGAACCCGACCATACATATGCACTATAACTCTGCGTTAATGTTAGCACCGTGCTGCCTCCATCACAAAAAGCATCGTCTCCTTGAATTACAGGACGCGGATTCATTCGCTCTTCCACATCAAAAAACGTCTCTCCTGTGCAGCCATTTCCATCTGTAACCGTAACCCCATAGCGACCCGCTACACTTACTGGTCTAATACGGTCCGTATTGTTATCAGACCAACGGTAGCCCACAAATGAATCTTGTACTTCTATACTAGCTTGTAAACCTTCACAAAAATACTCATCCCCTTCGATCGTTGGACTCGGTGGAACATGTACCCCTATTGATATAGATGAAGAACCGATACATCCATTTCCATCGGTTACCGTAACCTCAAAATTAACAACATCATTTATACTTCTGGTCCGTCCTGTAAATCCATCTGACCACTCATACTTCACCATGCCCGGTGGATTTGCTGACAGAACAATCTCTTCCTGAGGACATATCATCATCTTAGGTGCATCTATTGACGCCACTGGATTCGGATTTTCAATCACCGTCGTTCGCGTAGAACCAAAACACCCCGCTCCATCTGAAACACGAAGCACTATCTCCCCTGGTGTGTTAATCACTATCGTCTGACCGCCAGGAGTACCATTCCACTCATACAACGCAAATCCTACCCCACCATCCAAAGTCGTACTCAATCCTTGACAATAACTCAAATCTCCTCCTATATTGGGCTCCAACGAATCTCTTTGAACAATCACTACCTCTGCCGTATTCGTACACCCAAATCCATCAACCACCGTCACCCGATATGTATTCGGTACCGTGAAAACCGCCTGCGGCCCACTCAAACCATTACTCCATGTATACGTCGCATAGTTGCCCGGACTTACCGTAATCGTAGAACGACCTCCAGGACAAAATGCCGTAGATCCACTAAAACTAACCGGTGGCGTACCATTCTCCTCAACCGTCAACGTCTGTGTACCCTCACACCCATTTGCATCCGTCACCTCTACCGTATATTCTCCCGGTTGTGTCACCGTGATGATTCGCTGATTCGAACTAAAACTATTCGGCCCTGACCAAGTGTAGCTCGTAAATCCTGCTCCCGCTGTCAAGGTCGTACTCAATCCTTCACAATAACTTAGATTTCCGGTAACCCCTGGATCCAACTGTGCCGCAATCGAAAAATTAAAACACGCCTCCGATGATAGCAATGGACAATTCGGCTTGTTCAATATTACACAAAATACATCGTTACAAGCCTCTGTTAGCTCTATTGTAAGCGTAGGACCATTAATACTTACAATATCATAACAAGTTCCATGGATAAAGCTAATCTCTGACTCACCATTCCAATTGACTATATCAAAAGATATTACATTACCTATACATCCTGCCGATGGACCCACTATCACAGGCTCATCAGGTATGTCAAAAAACTCTTCCACCGTAAATTCATAATCCTGAAAACACGTAACTCCCATCTCTGTGGCCGTCATCCTAAACACATAATTCCCACCCTCAAATATCGTCATATACACCCCATTCCCTATCGATACTCCATTGCGAAACCATTCATAATCCACATTGAACAACTCAACATTGCTTGGAAGTAAAATCACTTTAGATTGTGATGCATCTATCGCTATCGATTCGTCCGGACATTGTAAATCCAATCTGGGAATATCCAAATCAAATTGAAATATCATCTCATTCACTGTTACATTGAACGAACTGTCACACCCAAATTCAGGATCCGTGTAATCCACAAATACCGTACCCGGCTCAAATATGTTGCCAAATATCGGATGTACCACCGGAAACTCTCCCTCACACGTCACCAGTATCTGGTCATCTGGCGCATACTGTATCCAATTAATACTCAAATTAATAATACTATCACAGCCCGCCGATGTCTGTAACGTGTACTGCTGATTGGCCGCTGGCGGGAAAAACTCAAAACCGTCTCGCTCATATGGCGCATTCTCTACACACACATCTACAGGTCCCGCCTCCGTCTCAGGCAAGTTTAATACCTCAATCTCAAAACAAATACTTCCAGGATCATACCCATTATCATCTACCAAATTGTAGCATGGATTCTCCGCATTCTCCAAACACACTTCATATATCCCCTCAGGAGTACCTGTTGGAAACGTGTATTCTAACTCAGGCCCTAATGATGTCGTGGGTACCCCATCTACCGTCCAGTAAAATGTAGTGGCAAACTCAGGATCATCTACCGTAAATGTAACCGTACCGCCCGGACAAGTCTGTGCAGGACCAGTAATTACTGTAGGATCTTCCAAAACCGGAACTGTGATACCCTGGGTCGCAGTAATTTGATAATCACAAATACTACCCGCGCAACCGTCAAGCATAATCCAATATTGCTGGCCTACTACAAAACTACCACCAGTACCTATAGTAAATTCAAAAGTAGCGCATGGAACAGCTTGACAACTACCTACTGTCTGAAAATTACCCCCTCCAGGAGGAGGAGGACAAGTCGACACAATGGCTCCTTGAAGACCTAATTGCCCACCTCCTCCAGCTAGACAATTGGTAGGATTTATGGTAACCGTTACAGTAGTTGAGGTAGCGATGAAGCTGAACCAATGTGGATTATCTAATGAAATCCCCGCTCCGCATATCTGTGCACCTTGTGGGCTAACGCTAACAGGCATTGTACTGCAGAAATAATTTAAATCACACACTATGGGTGCGTCAGGACAAGTATAGGTTGGATCGGCTATCTCTTGATTACATGGTGGCTGAGCAACAGCTAATCTCGCAAACAATAAAATTGAAAGTACAATAAAAAAACGCATATTCATATACAGATCCTTTAACAGAAGAAAGAATGGATGAAATTTGATAATGCAAAATTAACAAATATTATCCATACTGCATAACCATATAAACAGAATGAAAAATAAAATTTTAACACTTCATTAAGACAATGGAATTAAAAAAAATAATTAAAACAGAACAGTTAAATAACGAATAAGAACATTTGAATTTACATAGAAATTAAGATGTGTAACTATCAATTTAGAATAGTAAGAACAATAAACGAAACCAATTCAAACATAATAAAATGAGTTTGCACCTGAGGTTTGACTTCATTGCGTATTTTTGCATAAAATTAATCAAAATGAAAGGTAACAGAACATTTACTATGGTAAAGCCAGATGCTGTCCGTAATGGTCACATAGGCGCAATTTTACAACACATCACAGATGCGGGTTTCAAAATAATAGCAATGAAATACACTCGCTTGAGTTTAGAAAAAGCTGGAGAATTTTATGCGGTACATTCTCAACGTCCATTTTATGGTGAATTAACTGAATTTATGTCCAGTGGACCAATTGTAGCAGCTATACTTGAAAAAGATAACGCAGTTGAAGATTTTAGAAATCTAATAGGAGCTACTGACCCATCCAAAGCAGAACCTGGAACCATCCGTGCATTATACGCTACCAATGTAGGAGAAAATGCAGTTCATGGATCAGATAGTGACGAGAACGCCAACATTGAAGGCAATTTCTTTTTCAGCTCGTTAGAACGATTCTAAAAAAATCTAATGATATCATTTAATAGCAGGACACTTACAAATGGCTTAAAAGTAACTTGTCACACTGATCCTACAGCTCAAGTTAGTGCTGTTAGTGTTTTGTATAAAGTGGGTTCAAGAGATGAGCTACCCCATCAAACTGGGATGGCTCATCTTTTTGAACACCTGATGTTTTCTGGTTCCCTACATGCAAAAAATTACGACCGTCCTTTACAAAAAGCAGGTGGAGAAAACAATGCCTTCACTAACAATGATTTTACAAATTATTACGGTGTAGTTCCTACCATTAATTTAGATACTTTATTCTGGTTAGAATCTGATAGAATGTCGGATCTAATTCTAACTGACAAAAAATTAAAAAATCAAAAAAGCGTAGTCATTGAAGAGTTCAAGGAAACATGTCTTAATGAACCTTATGGTGATGTTTGGCACCATATTTCAGGCATGGCATATCAAGTGCATCCTTATCAATGGCCTGTAATTGGGGCTGAAGTTGAGCATATTAAAAATGTAAATCATGATGATGCTTTAAACTTTTACCGTAAATTTTACCAACCTTCAAATGCTATCATTTGCATATCAGGCCCACAATCTTCAGCTACCATATTTGATAGTGTAGAAAAATGGTTTGGAGATATTCCCAACAAATACATAAGCCCCACTAAAAAATACGATCAAGAACCATTACAAATCATTCAAAGAAGAAAAATAGTTACGGGAAATGTACCCGCAAATGCGCTGTATATAGCCTTTCCTGCCTATGCTCGTGATGAACAATATTTTTATGCCTCGGATTTAATTTCAGACATCCTTTCCAGTGGAAGAAGCGCTAGATTGTACCGAAACCTAGTCAAAGAAAATCAAATCTTCACTTATATAGATGCATATATTACAGGTACTTTTGACAAAGGATTATTTGTAATTGAAGGGAAACTTTCGCCTGACGTTTCTTTGGAAAAGGCAGAAAACGCTGTTTGGAGTGAATTACATAAACTCATTGAAAACGGCATCAATGAGCATGAATTGCAGAAAATTAAAAATAAAGCTGAAAGTGCATTGGTGTTTTCAGAGCTAGGCATCATGCATAGAACCATCAATTTAAGTTTTTTTGAAGCACTTGGGAATCCAAATCTAATAAATGAGGAAGCATCATTATACCAAAATGTTACTTTGGATTACATTATGGCATGTGCGAAAGAAATGTTTGCTATCGAAAAATCCAATATTCTTTGGTACACCAAGTCTTAAAACTTTACATCTTTTATATTCGTTTCGTTACAAGTAAGTTCAACTAAAATGTACACTCCTAGAGATATTGATGTGTACAAAAAGAAAAGTCAGACGAACAAAATCTATATAAAATATTAATAATAATCATTAATTATATACTATTATATTTTATAATATTATTATGAAAAAAAGCACTAAAAAACTCCGCTATCTAACTTGGATGATTATCACTTATTTGATAATGGCTCTTGTCTGGTGGAGCGTATTATTATACACAAAAAACAAAGAGGCTTTTGAAGCAAAAGCAGCCATAATGCAGATGGAATTTACTCTTTCGAATAATGATAATATTTCAATAGAACAATATGAACCGTATGTAAAACTCGTAGAAAAGTACCAAAAACAAGAACATATGATTTTTGGAGAAGGTTTATTATTCATTTTAACCCTTGCTATAGGTATTTGGCTAATGAATAAAGGGTTTGTCAAAGAAATCAAACTAGCTGAACAGCAAAAAAATTTCTTATTAAGCATTACCCATGAATTAAAAAGCCCGCTGGCAGGAATGAAATTGGCATTAGAAACACTACGAAAACATCAATTGGACGACACAAACAAAAATACCCTTCTTAATCACGGCCTTCAAGATGCAGATCGCCTTGAAAACTTAATCTCTAATCTTCTTTTGGCATCCAGAATTGATGGCGGTTATCAACTCCATCCAGAAAAAATTGCGTTAAACCAATTATTAGACGAAACTATTGAATTTCATCGCCATAGATATCCAGATACCAAATTTAATATCACAGGCGATTGGAATACGGAGTTAATACTTGATCACGCAGGAATATTTACTGTTTTTAAAAATTTATTCGAAAATGCAGCTAAGTATAATTCAGGAATTCCTACCATAAATTGCCATATGGAGACCCTTGAAGGCAATAATGTACAAATAAATATTAGCGATAATGGTTACGGAATTCCAGAACATGAACATCATTTAGTCTTCGAAAAATTCTATAGGATTGGGTCAGAAGATACACGGCGCACAAAAGGTACTGGTTTAGGATTGTACTTAGTAAAGGGAATAATAGCTGCACATAAAGGAAATATTAAAATAGAAAACAATAAAAATGGAGGAACAACCTTTATTATTACAATACCCCAAAAATAAAGAGTATGCGAATTCTCCTAGTTGAGGACGAAGAAACCATCAGAACTGGAATAAGAATAAATCTATCCCTACAAGGTTATGAAGTGGTAGAAGTTGGCGATGGTAAATCAGCACTCAAAAAAATCGAAAACGAACATTTTGATTTGATTATTCTGGATGTTATGTTGCCTGAAATGGACGGCTTCCAGGTATGTGAAAAAATTAGACTTAACAACAGCTATGTTCCTATCATATTTTTAACTGCAAAAGATACTACCTTAGACAGGATTACAGGACTTAAAAGGGGAGCCGATGACTATCTAACAAAACCTTTTGCATTAGAAGAACTATTACTTCGCGTTCAAAATTTATTAAAAAGAAGTACAGCTATTCAAAGTCATGAAGAAAAGGACACTTTTCATTTCGGAAATAACTGGATTACTTTTAGCTTATATAAAGCTAAAGGAATTGAAGGAGAAATCAACCTTACAAAGAAGGAAACAAAGTTGTTGAAATTGCTGATCGATAGAAAAAATCAGGTAGTGTCAAGACAACAAATATTACAAACAGTCTGGGACTATGATGTATACCCCTCCACCCGAACCATAGACAACTTTATCCTATCATTTAGAAAATATTTTGAAACAAACCCGAAGGAACCTGTTTATTTCCAATCCATTAGAGGGGTAGGTTATACATTTAACTATTCAGAATGAGAAAAATTGCTTTACTATACTCAACCTTCCCTTCTGAGGAAGCGGCAAAACAATGTATGCACGAACTCCTAGAAACAAAATCCATTGCTTGCGCCAACATTACAAATTCGCAAAGTCAATATATATGGAATGGATTAAAAACTGACGAATTTGAATGTATTTCCATAGCAAAAACAAGTATCCACAAAATCACTAAAGCTATAGAGCAATTAAAAAACATACATCCCTATGAGCTGCCTTGTATTATAACATGGGACGTAGAATCAACTGTTGAATATTCGGATTGGGTGGAAGCACAAACTAATTAATGAACAGTTAGCGACATTAAATAGGCCTTTAAAAAAGGATTTAAATCACCATCAAGTACAGCATCCGTATTGCCCGTTTGATAACCAGATCTATGGTCTTTCACTCGTCTGTCGTCCAAAACATAACTTCGGATTTGGCTTCCCCATTCATTTTTCATTTTACCAGACTCTACTTTTTCCTTTTCTGCTAATTGCTTTTGCAATTCTAATTCATATAATCTGGATTTTAATAATTGTAACGCTTTTTCGCGGTTGGCGTGTTGAGAACGCTCTTCTTGACACTCTGCCACTAAACCAGTTGGCAAATGTCTTACCCTTACTGCTGATTCAGTCTTGTTGACGTGCTGTCCGCCTGCACCACTGGCTCTGAATGTATCCCATTCCAATTCAGCTGGATTTAAAGCAATTTCAATGGTATTATCAATCATAGGATGCACAAATACAGAGGCAAAAGAAGTCATTCTCTTGCCTTGTGCATTAAAAGGACTTACTCGTACTAAACGATGTACTCCATTCTCACCTTTAAGTAATCCGTAAGCAAAAGAACCTTGAATTTCAGCCACAAAAGACTTAATTCCAGCAACATCACCTTCTTGCTTGTTTAAAAAAATAAACTTATAGCCCTGATTATCCGCCCACATTTGATACATACGCATCAACATTGATGCCCAATCACATGCCTCTGTCCCACCAGCTCCCGCATTTACTTCCAAAATAGCAGACAATTCATCTTCTGGACGATTTAACGTTGACCTAAATTCAAAATCATCCATTTGTTCTGATACATAACCGTACTGCTGCTCGACCTCTTCTTCAGATGCTTCACCTAATTTAGAAAAATCAAAAAGCACTTCCAAATCATCTAATTGAGATTCGACTTTACGAAACTTCTCAATCCAATGTTTATGGGTACGCAAATCCTTTAGGATACGCTCTGCTCGCTCAGGATCTTGCCAAAAATCCGGATTTAACGACTCTTGTTCTTTATCTGTAAACTCTAAAACCCTTCTATCGATGTCAAAGATACCTCCTTAAGGAAGCTAATCGATCTTTGAGATCCTTGAGCTGCTCGATGGTCATACCACACGTTTTAAGGTAAAAAAAAAAGCGGCTGTGTGATAAACACAACCGCTGAATTATATTATAATAAATTAATATATTTTGTCAACAACTACATGGAAGATAAGATCTGCATTGGGAGGAATCATACCAGAACCTTGGGCACCATAGCCCATGGAAGCTGGAATAACGATAATAGCTTCAGATCCTGCTTTTAACATTTGAAAACCTTCGTCCCAGCCTGGAATTACTTGACCTGTTCCTACTGTAAAATTAATGGTATTTCCACGTTGGTAAGATGCATCAAAAATTGTTCCATCAGTCAAGGATCCAAGGTAATGAGCATCCACTGCCTGACCAGCCTTAATATTTTCTCCTTCACCATTTTTAATGTAATATATTTTTAACCCACCCGGGCCATCTGTTAAAGTTGATTTAACTTTTCCAGATTTATATTCAGCAACAAACACATCCAATTGCGCTTTAACCGTTTCAAATTTCTCCATTGCAATTTTCTGCTTCTCCTCTGCTTCCTTGCGTTCAACCTCTAGATCTGCATCATACTCTGCTTGTGTTTTGATAGATACAATTTTGAAGGCATATTCCAATGTATCTGACTCCTTAAAAAACTCAGGTTTAGGGCCAGGCATAATACTTATAGGAACAAATAACGAAATACTGTCCCCTGCACTTACTAATTCAAAAGCTTCCAATACGTAATAGGATGGCTCAGCTGATGTAATTTGATCTGGCATCTGAATTCGCTGCAAAGGTTGACCCTCTTTGGAATAATCCAAAACAGAATCTCTTACACTAATACTATATGTAAAATAGACCCATTCTCGAGCTTCCGGTTTATTCCCTTTGTTTTTAGAATGAAACGTTACGTCAAAACCACTTGTAGTTTTAATTGTCTTAGAAGAAGCACAACCAGCCAGTGCAACTAAAGAAAATAAGAAAAAAGCTAATGAATTAATTTTCATGAGATTGTAAATTTAAATAATTTTATACATTCGTTTTTCGAACCAAATAGAAATAAACAGTTCAAAAGCGGTGCAAAAGTATGAAATAGTATTGATATATTTAATTGACTTCCATTAGAAAATAAATGATAGGAAGTGCTAATCATTTAATTTTCAGTAGCCAACCACTCAAGATAAAAACACAAGTCGCCACTAACACCATTGGATTGTAAGCCTAGATCTAGAGCCATAGCAGCAGGAATTAATACTAATTCACGTTGTCCCTGCTTCATAGTTTTAATGATATCCTCCAAGAAATAATGGATTTGAGAAACACCAGAACCAACTTCTATTATTGATGGTGTAAAATAGAGATCATTCCAAGTGGCATCCTCTTTAAAATATAAAGCATAACGCAACTTTCCTTTGTCAGCCATTTTACCCTCTCCTTTGCGAAGTATTTGATACCAATAGCCACTTGGATGTCGATAAAATCCTGAATTTCGATCTTTTTGATCATATAAATCAAGACGGATCCTAATGTCTGACTTCAACGAAAGAAACCATTCGGCATTCTTATCCAATTTTGCTTCTTCTTGAATCAAATAGTTTTCGTAAAACTGTACATATTCAGATTCATTTTTCACAGAATCAATAGATAAAACATATCTTATTGAATCCAAATCACTTAATACAGCATCCTTCCAAGGCAACATTTTAAATGGAATATCAAAATACACTTTGTCTCCCTTCTTTAAAAAAGTAAATAGCTCATAAAGTGCTGCATTGGGATTTTTATAAAATTCAAGAGGAATAAAAACAACATTATCAATGGGTTCGGCACGGGATGAATGCAATAATGAATCTTTAAATGAAATGGTGAATGTGGTGAATGCATATTGACCCGGAGTAATGAGTTCGCCACTACCCCGCTGAACATAATTAAATAAAATGCCCCTATTTGTAATATTCAATGGAGGCATTTCTAAAGCAGAAGCTTGTATTAAAGGAACCTGCGCTACTATGCTATTTCCTAAAATCAGAAACATTAATAAATGTGTTAAAGCCGCTTTTTGCATGAATTAATGATTTCTGAAAGTTGACAATAGGGTTTCCCTTACTTTCTCTTTTGCTCCTTCTATGGTTCCAAACATACTACCCCCTGAAGCGTTTTTGTGCCCTCCACCTTTGAAAAACTTCCTCGCATAATCTGATACAGAAATGTCTCCTTTGGATCTAAAAGAAAATTTGATAATGGTTGGCTGTTCTGTAATCAAGACCGCTATTTTTACCTTTTTAATTTTCAATAAATAATTAACGATACCCTCGGTATCCCCACGTTGAATATTAAAGGTAGAAAAATCTTCCTTTGTTAAATAAATAAATGCGGCTGAAACCTGATCAATAAACTCCAATCTTTCATTAAGACAGTAACCCAACAATTTAACATATTTTTCATCCCAAGAATTGAAAATCTCATCCACTAATAAACGATAATCAACACCATATTCAATTAATGTAGCCACCTTACGAAACAATTCAGGTTTAGTGCTATAAGAAAAACAACCCGTATCGGTCAATATTCCAAGTAACAAGCTTTCTGAAATGTCCACATCAATCAATTGCGAAAAATTGCCAGCGTCGAACACATCAAACAACAACTCACAGGTAGAACTAACAGTAGTATCTGAAACCATCCATCTGGCAAATGGCTCAGGGTCAAGATGGTGATCAATCATGGCAATCTCAGCCCTTTCATTCATCGAAACCAGTTCACCCAGCTTATCTATACGATCCAGTGCATTAAAATCAAGCGCAAAAATCATTTCCGCACTAGCAATCCGCTGACGAACAGCCTCCGTGTTAATATCATATATCTGAACTTGATGTCCTTCAAAAAAACGCTGGAATAATGCAGGATATTCCGATGGAAAAATAATAGAAACAGCATGTCCCAGTTTTTTCAAACTATGATACAATGCCAAACTAGAACCAATAGCATCTCCATCAGGATTGCGATGGCTAACAATAACAGACACAGACGGCCTGTTCATCATTTGCCAAACCCCCTTCATTTCTTCTCCCAATAAAATCATAGTATGTTCCTTAAAATCAACTTTTGTTTAAAATTCCAGCTAAATCTGCCTCGCTGTATTGGATAGATTTGAGTGTTTTTCGGTCCCCTTCACGGTATACCAAGAATAGTCCATCCCTTTCTTCATAATAACATTTTGTACCTTTAGCCTCATAGTGGAGTACCGTTTTTTCAGCTTCATCTCGGTTTTTGCATGCTTTACTCATATTTGAACGCTGAACTTCATCAAACAAAACCTTAAATGAATTTCCCAAACCAAACTCTAAAATAGCACCAGATAAAACATATTGTAAATCACACAATGCATCGGCTACAGCAACAATATCACCATCTTGAATAGCTTCTTCCAATTCCTCTAATTCTTCTCTCAGTAGAGATATACGTAAATTGCACCTAGACGCGTCAGGAATGGAAGGTTCGTCTAATACCGGATGTTGAAATAATCGATGAAAAGCTTCAACAGAGGTCAACGATTTAGGATCTTGCATATATTAAAGTTTTGCGATTGGTTTACAAAGAAATGGAGAAACATCTCCCCCTCCTTTAATGATTTCTCGAACCATAGTAGAACTAATATGAGAGTGTGCAGGGGATGAAATCAGGAAAACAGTTTCTAACTTTCCACCAATGATAAAATTAAGCTGTGAAATAGTCTTTTCATAATCAAAATCAGAGGCATTTCGCAATCCTCTGATGAGGAAATTAGCCTTTATTTTTTGACAAAAATGAGCGGTCAAACCTTCAAAATGATCAATACTGATATTATGGTTCCCTTCAAAAATAGAAGCTATATATTGTTTGCGTTCACCTAGTGAGAAGAGCGTGTTTTTAGATGAATTAATACCTATGGCAATAACAATTTCATCAAAAAGAGGCATCGCTCGTTGTACAATATCATAATGTCCTAAAGTAAAAGGATCAAAAGAGCCTGGAAATACAGCAATCCTTCCCATATTTTTATTTAAACGCAAATATAAGGCCGATTTCTTAGTTATACTTACGGCCAGCTTCCAGAGTCGATAAATCGATCAATATCCTCATAATGCCGGAGTGAATAAAGATAATCAACTTTTAAGACGACAAAATATTTATCCTTGATCCATGCTTTTGATTTAACAACACCTTGACCTTCATCATATGCTATACGCCATACCGCTTCTTCATAATTATCCTTTACCCTAATATCTTTATATACCAGGTCACCTAGTACGGCTTGCACACTAGCGGAGATAGTGGCTTCCCAAAATTCATCGCCAAAGGAATCAACTTTTCTGTTAGAAATCATTTCAGGATAAATAGCACGCATCATGGTAAATCGAACCTTGCCTTCAGGATACCATTTTTGAGCATTGCAAGTACGAATAATAATATAAGCTCCATCTAACGAAACTGTACTATCTGAACAAGTATGCTCTGACGGGAAAGTAAACTCAAAACCAGTTAAGCTATCCAATTGAGTAGGCTGAGCATAATTTGTACATAAAAAAAACAGAGTTATTACCATTAAAATGAAACTGCGAAATACCATTCCGTTTGATTTTCTTATTTAGTTAGAACGAATAATGACCAAAATTCGTTTATATAAGATGGTATCTAAGTAGTAAAATTACCAACGAGTATGCGCAATAACATAATAGACTTTAAATTTTTGCACATATTATTACTCTTATTTTTCTCTACATGGATTGTGGCCCAGTCCAACCAAACGATTACAGACACGATTGCATATGGTTGGATTGAAAAATACAGTGTATTGAGAGAGGGATCAAACTATACAAAACACGGAAAATATCAACTACTTAATCCTACCGGACAACAAATTATTTCAGGTAATTATAAGTTAGGCAAAAAAACAGGCAAGTGGGAATTTTACGATACCAAAACTACTGTTTTAATAGCAGAGGGATCTTTTGACCTCGACAAACCTACTGGCTTCTGGGAATATTATAATTCAGATGGTGAAACATGGCTCATTTATTCTTTTGACAAAGAACAAGTTGACATATTTCAAGAGAATAAGGTAGAACATAGTAACCATTTAATTATAGAATATTTTTGCGATAAAAATGAATATGTTGCTTGTCAACCAGAAAAAAAACCTCAGTGGCTTAGTCCATACGATCCATTCACATACCTTCAGATACAATCGCTGCGCTGGAATAAACAACCCGAAGAAAACCTCTGGCAAGAGCTTATTTTGGATTTCAGCATAGATGCCTACGGTAAATTATACAATATTACCTGTACAGGTATTTCAAAAGAATGGGAAATACCCATACTTGAAAGCATGAAAAATTATTTGCCTCATTTTATACCGGCAGAAATAGGCGGAACACTAGATGAAATAAGTATCAGATTTCAAATAAAAAAAGATTAATATATGCATTGGTCTAATCATGAGTCATTTCAAAATGAAATAATGAGAGTTGCATTCAAAAATCTTAATGAAAATATACTAACATGGATCTGTCAACGTCCAATTTTTATAAAAAGATGGCACCTGCATTTAACTATAGATCAGAAAAAGGAATTACTTTGGCAATTGTTAAGAAGTGCTGAAACAAAACATGTTATTTTAGGGATGTTTCTTGGACAATTGGGAAAAGAACAATTACAAGAATACCTAACGCATGAAACATCTTATAAAAAAAGAGCCATGGCACTGATTGAAAAAAGAATTTTGGACCAAATAGAACATTTGAAGTGAAAAGACTAAAACTACATAAAGTACTTTTTATAAGTATATTAACTTTTTGGGGATTAAGTGTATATGGACAATTAGGACTTAGAGCTCATTACCAGCATATTTCTCTAAACCCTTGGGAGGCCATAGCTGAAAAATCCTCATTGCAATCTGAATATGCTGGATCAGGATTACAAATAGGTGTAGACTATCATTTTAGATTGAAAGATTATCGCATTGAATTTTTCCCAGAAATAAACTATAACAGACATTTGAGCCAGGTAGTAGAAGACAAAAGTTACAAGCTTCAAAGTGTAGGGCTACAGGCAAATACACATTTTTATTTTTTAGACTTTGAGGAGGATTGTGATTGTCCGACCTGGTCCAAAACAAATGACTGGTTTCAAAAGGGATTTTTTGTAAGCATTAACCCGGGAATACAGCTTGTGCAATATCCAGAAACTGCGGATTTAGATTCTAGAAATCAATGGATTGGAACATTCGGAATTGGCGCCGGCATTGATTTTGGAGCCTCCGAATGGGTTACTATAAGCCCGTTCTTTATCTGGAGACATTTCTTTACACCTGAATGGAAAAACCTTAAAACACTTTATCAAGTGAATGACGGTAACCTGCCCGAAAATGCAGAAAAGAGATACTTTCAACAACTTCAGTTTGGTGTCAGACTAGGTATCCGCTTTTACCAATGAATGTCTTTTAAGTATAAAAAAGATAATTACAGGAATACACTGTGACAATATAGCCAATAACCAGGTAAACCAAATTTCTGCAGAAACAGATACAAATATTGTCTTTCTGTAAATAATAATAAAACCTAACAAGCTACACCATACAGGCCACATAAACACCCATCCTAAAGAATTTGAATTGCTCGGGCTATGATTTTCTGGCAAATGCCTTCCCAAATAGTAAGAAAATCTGTGGTACATGGAGGAGTTCGAACGCATTCAGTATAATGAAAAAATGGCCAAAAGTGAACAGCATTATGCCAAATAATACTAAGGGAGTGGAAAGTACATGACTTAATTCCATGCCTCTATTTTTCAAATGATTTCGATACCGAAACCATTGAGACCTGAACATAAACAGATTAATAAGCCAAAAAATCAACCCAATAATTACCATTAATAGCATATGGCAAAATTAAAATTGTTGGTA
>CAYUZA010000041.1:0-16986 GCA_964449535.1 uncultured Saprospiraceae bacterium | reverse complement strand
AACGGAAGCAGACGGTACACATGTAGGCATATTATACGCAGATTACTTCCCACGCAGCAGCAAACGAGGAGGTGCATGGATGAGTAGTTACCGCAAGCAGGAAATAAAAGATGGTAAAAATGTGAGACCAGTAATCACCATAGTTTGCAACTTTACTAAACCTGTAGGGGATAAACCATCCTTGTTGAGTTTGGACGAGGTGACAACCCTTTACCATGAAATGGGCCATGCGTTACATGGCTTATTATCCAATGTCCAATACCGCAGTTTGTCAGGAACAGCAGTGTCCCGCGACTTTGTAGAACTTCCCTCTCAGATCATGGAAAATTGGGTGGGTCAAGACGAAGTTTTATTGCAATACGCGAGACATTATCAGACTGGTAAGCCTATCCCGCAAGAATTACTAGAGAAATTAAATGCCAGTAAGCATTTCAATATGGGCTTTATAACAGGAGAATATCTGGCAGCTTCTTTTTTAGATATGGCCTATCATACGCGAACGGTTGAAGATGATAAGGTAGAGATCAAAGACATTGAAAAAGCAACTGCAACATCCTTGAAATTGCCTCCTTTTATACCTTATCGTTACAGAAGTACATACTTCAACCATATTTTCTCAGGAGGATATTCTTCGGGTTACTATAGCTATATCTGGAGCGAAGTACTTGATGCAGATGCATTTGATTCATTTTTGGACAAGGGTCTTTTTGATCCTGCAACCGCTCAATCTTTTCGCAAAAATATTTTGGAAAAAGGAGGTACGGCAGATCCAATGGAATTGTATAAGCAATTCAAAGGAGCAGAGCCAAGCATTAAGCCTCTACTCCAAAGGAGGGGCTTAATTCAGCCTTGATCAAGCCGTACAAAATAAATTTATAAACCCGCTTGCGCTGAAATGGCAAGCATTCGGTCAATGGATGCCCTACCTTCTTGAATGATCCAGTCTTCCAAGAGGATTTCAGGAAGTTCGTATTCCATACATAGAAACAACTTTTCGAGTGTATTGCGCTTCATATGAGGGCATTCGTTACAAGCACAAGAATTGTTTGGAGGAGCAGGAATAAACATCTTATGAGGCGACGCTTTTTCCATTTGGTGTAGAATTCCGGCTTCTGTGGCTACAATATAAGCCTGTGCATTATCGCGCTTTGTAAAATTCAGTAATCCCGTAGTCGATCCAATAAACTCAGCCATATCCAGAATATGAGGCTCGCACTCTGGGTGTGCTATCAACTTGGCATGAGGAAATTCCATTTGAAGACGAACTATTTTCTCTTGTGAAAATATTTCATGCACCATACATGCACCATCCCAAAGTACCATATCGCGCCCAGTTTTCCGAATGAGATATTTCCCGAGATTTTTATCGGGTGCAAATATGATATTTTTGTCTTCTGGAATACTTTCAATGATCTGAACCGCATTGGTGGAAGTACAGCAAATATCGGTTAAGGTTTTGAGCTCAGCCGTACAGTTTATATATGAGACAACAATATGATCCGGATATTTTTCTTTGAATGCACTAAAATCTGATGGTGGGCAAGAATCAGCTAAAGAGCAACCCGCTTTTAAATCGGGGAGTAGTACTTTTTTCGTGGGATTCAACATTTTTGCTGTTTCTGCCATAAAATGGACGCCTGCAAATACAATCATATCTGCATCTGTTTTGGCAGCTTGTTGGCTCAAACCCAGACTATCGCCTACATAATCTGCTAAGTCCTGTATTTCTGAATATTGGTAATAATGAGCTAATATAACAGCATTCTTCTCCTTTTTTAATCGTATAATCTCCGCTACCAAATCAATCGATGGGTCAATTTCAAGATCTAAAAATCCTTGATCGTATAACGTGTCAATTGCTTGTTGAGGTGCTTTCATTTGATAAACCTTATTTATAAATCAACAAAAATCAGGAGGAAATGATTCTATTCTGCCAAAAAAAGAAACACACAAGGAAATTTGTGTAATGATGGTTTTGATGTTTTTTTCCAATCTCTAACTGACCTGGTCTTGATCCATTCATCCTTGCTATCGAGATTCATTGCGACACTAAGTTTGGTGCCCTCATGCAAAGTTTCCAGCAATTGAGCGAAAATAGCATCGTTTCGATAAGGCGTTTCAATAAATAGAATGGTTGTATTCTCACGTGCTGACCATTGCTCCCAGCGTTTTATTTCTTTTTTAAGATCTGGCTGTTTGGCGGGTAAATATCCAAGAAAGTAAAATCGCTGACCATTCAATCCAGATGCCATAAGTGCCAAAAGTAAACTGTTGGGCCCTACCAGTGGCCTAACCTCCACGCTCAGATGATGTGCCAATGCTATTACTTCCGCCCCGGGATCAGCTACACCAGGACACCCCGCCTCCGACATCAGCGCAATATGAACACCGTTTGTCGTTTCTAGCAAAGCTTCCTTCAACCCCACTGTAGCCCCATGTTTGTTAAGTTCCAAAAATTGAACACCCCTCTGAGGGAACCCCGGGTCTAATTCCTTTAGCCATTTACGGGCTGTTTTCCCTTTTTCTACTATAAAAATCTGACATTTCTGTGCAGCCTCGGACCAGATAGATGGGAAACCAGAATTGCCAGGTTCAGCAATAGGTACGGGAATAAGCCAAAGCTGGCCAGCAGAAGTAAAAGAAGGTACACTCATGAGTAGAGTATGTTATTATTTTGATTCTGCCTTGAGTGAGATACGTTCGTCTCTATTCGCCAATTCCCACGCGACGTGAAAGGCCAACTGGCAAATGGGCACCATTTTGTCGTATCTGATTTTGTCTGCAGTATCAGAAGGTCGATGGTAGTCATCGTGAACTCCGCTGAAATAAAAAATTGCTGGAATACCTTTCAATACAAAGTTGTAATGGTCTGATCTATAGTAAAATCGATTGGGATCATTTTCGTCATTGTATCGATAATCCAACTTCAGTTTGGTGTAGCGAGCGTTGGATTCTTCATTAATATTGTGCAAGTCCATACTCATTTTATCCGAGCCAATCACATAAATATAATTAGGATTGTCTTCATGATTTTTATCCAATCTCCCAATCATATCAATATTAATATTTGCTACTGTTTTTTCAAGTGGGAAAAGGGGATTTTCAACATAATATTTAGAGCCGAGGAGTCCTTTTTCCTCTCCGGTAACCCAAAGAAAAAGCACACTCCTACGCGCGCCTAACCCCATATCTTTAGCCAATTGAAAAACACGTGCCAATTCTAATATCCCGGAAGATCCGGAACCATTGTCATCTGCTCCATGAAAAATATTGTCTCCACGCATGCCCAAATGATCATAATGAGCGGACACAACGATTAGTTCCTGTTGTAAAGCAGGGTCACTTCCAGGAATGTATCCAGCTATATTACTTCCATCCAACCGATCTATACGCTGCTTCATTTGAAGCTTCATGTCTACAGGTAAGCTAAGCGTTACAGGTTTTCCCTTTTTTTGAATGCGCTCTCTTACCTTAACGAGTTTTTTGAACTGATCACCTATAATCGCCTTTGCTAGATTTGTAGAAATTTGAACCCGTTGAACCGCGGCAGGAACCCTTGCACTATTATCTCCGAGTAATACATTAGGCATAATTAGCTGATTGCGATTTTCGGCTAAAATTTTCTTAATATCGTCCTCTATAAACAAAATACAACTTGCCCCATATTTAGCTGCTGTCTGGACTTTTAGCTCCAGGTTTTGATTCCAAACTGAACCTACAGTGTCGCGGGTAATCCAGGAATTTCCCTTTTTATCGGTAGGTTCACCTTTATAAACCATGATTACCTTGCCCCTGACATCAACTTCTTTATAGTCGCTATATGCCGGGTCATCTATTCCATATCCAAGAAAAACAACTTCCGAAGCCTGCAAACTTGGAACGTTATCATTTTGCCCGGCAAATGCAATAAAATCCCAAAGGTGTTTGAATGTGGTTCCATTTACTTCTGCAGAAATTTGATCCCAAGAAATCCAGGTAAAAGCAATGGGCTGAAAGTATTGATTTTCCTCAGAAACAGGGGCAATACCGAAACTTTTTAACTTGCTAGTCAAAAACACAGCCGCCTTGTCTATACCTTCTGAACCGGTTTCCCTGCCCTGAAATGCGGGGGATGCCAGTGTATTCAGATAACTTCGCAAATTGGACTCATCAATTAAGGTAGACAATTTTTCGCCTGCTTCACCCCAATGAACACTTCTAATCTCATCTTGGGCGACAGAAACCCGAAGGGTAATGAACAAAAGAAGTATAAGCCAAGAAAAACGCTTTAATGATATCATATTCCCTTTATTGTCAAATCAAAATGCAACGATAATCAAAGCGGTCCATCTTAACATCTGCTAATTTTGTCAACTCTATGCTGATGCCTTCCGCCTTCAAATTCAGTTTTCAAAAATATGTTTGTGATTTCAATAGCTTCCGCTTCAGAAATAAACCTGCAAGGTAGAGCAAGCACATTAGCGTCATTATGTTGTCTGGCTAAAAGCGAGATTTCAGGTTTCCAGCAAATTGCTGCACGAATATGCTGATGCTTGTTAGCGGTCATAGCAACACCGTTGGCTGAACCGCACATTACAATGCCCACCTGGGCTTTTCCTTGAGCCATTGCCGCTGCCACAGGATGAACAAAATCGGGATAATCTACGCTATCCGATGAATAAGTACCAAAATCAAGGACTTCATAACCCGCATTTTGCAAATAATGCTTGATAGCATGTTTGTAAACATAACCGGCATGATCGCAGCCAATAGCTATGGTTTTTATGTCATCCATAAACTGGTGAATTATTGTTGCATATTTTGAAGGTCTTCCATATTGGGTTGATTCAATGCTTCTCGCTTTAAATAAGGGCTGAATAAACCCATTAACTGGTCAGAAAAAGCTTTGTCTTCATTTTCTTCTGCCAACCGAATCAGGTCTGTCATCAAACGGTCCTGCTCTTCTTTATCCTGCGAAAATCCATTTTCCAAATCCATTCTATCGAGTGATGCATAGAACTTTTGATATTCAGCAATATGATTGGCCATAGTTTCCATATGCGGTTTGGCTTTATCATACGCTTTGGCATCACTTAATACATTAATAAATGCCATAGTAGTACCTTCAAAAGGGAAATTGTAATGTGGAAAAGCTTCAAACATCTGCTCTGCGATTCGCACGGCAGTAGCATTATCGTTTTTGCGCATACTATCGTAACAGGCGCGAAGCATAATCATTTTCATAGAGTATACACTAGCTCCATACGACTTGTCGACAAATGTTTTATGGATATTGAAATTACCCCAGCGGAATCGCTCTGTAATATTTCGCACAAATTTTTCTGAATCCACTCTACCCTGTCCAAATACACGGAAGCCACGTTCGCTTTGTGTCTTGATGGGTAATATCCGAAGTCCAAGGCCTTCAAGTTGCATATGATTTCCAAGACCAAACATCTTATCTTCGGGACAAGTCACTGAAAAATAAACAGGTCTCTCATGAATATTGCTGTAGATAATATCCAAAATAGCCAATTCATCTTTTGTGAGGTAAGAACCATTTATTTGAAGTTGAATTCTGTCCGTAATTTCTGGATCGTCTGCGCTAATAACACCATTGGCTATGGCTTTGGCTGTATCAACTTTTATGTACAAATTGCGTGACGGAAGGTAGGATTCGGTTTCTCTTGATGCTCCCTTTAGAGGATGACTGTCACCTATAAAACGGAGCGCCGCCCCCAATTCCATTTCTCGATCCTGTTGATCAGGAGAATAATAAAATACCTGGTTGCGTTTGTAGCCGCGTAAAGACTCCTCCGAAAGAATAAACTTGATCGCATCTGATTGATTTACTTTACGTCGCATTTGATCTATATACCAATCTACGGCAATAAGAGATAGATTAACCACCCGTACATCGGTTCGGATACCTTCTACCTCTTGTGCATACCAAAGTGGATAAGTATCATTATCGCCATAGGTAAAAATAATGGCGTTTGGTTCGCAGGAATTTAGAAAATTAGAAGCATAATCTCTGGCCGCTGTATGCCCTCTCCTGCTATGATCATCGAAGTTTTGGAAACCCATTATAACTGGCGCCATAAGCACCAGAATGGCAGAAAGAGGGGCAGCAACATTAGATGATAATTTTTTACTCAGCAGCTGAAAAAGATACAATACTCCCATACCGACCCAAATGGCAAATGTCATGAATGATCCTACCAAAACATAATCACGCTCACGAGGCTCTTGCGGTGGTTGATTGGTGTACACAATAATACCTATACCAGTAATAATGAAAAGAGTCACTAATGCAAAGAAATCGCGCTGACTATTCCGAAAATGAAAAAGAATACCCAATAATCCAAAAAGCAAAGGTAATAGAAAATAACGGTTCCTGCCCGGATCGTCCTTAATGGCGGTAGGCAATTCAGATTGATTATAAAGACGTCCATCTATGAAAGGAATACCACTCATCCAATGACCGGAACTGGGATCGGCGGGCAAGTAACCCTGCTGACCATTCTGTCTGCCAGCAAAATTCCACATAAAATACCGCCAGTACATCCAGTTAATCTGATAACGGAAGAAAAAACTAAGGTTATCTGACATAGTAGGCCTACCTTCCTTGCCTCCCATCCATATTTGATACAATCGCTTATGATTTTCAGAGATGTGGCTCATACGAGGGAAGAGAACCTTGTCGGTTGGGCGATATTCATAATTGATTTTGTAGTCCACAACCTCGTATTTATCACCAACACGACCATACCTATCCGAGATTTCCGTATCAATGGGTTCGGCATCAAAAAGAGGTCCTCGAAGAAGGGGGCGCTCACCATATTGTTCCCGATTTAAATAAGGGAGCAGACGCATCGCATCATAATTGTCATTCATATTCACCGGAGGATTGGCGTTGGCGCGGATAACTACCACTCCGATCATGGAAAAAGCTACCGTAACTAGAAATGCTCCAACTACAATAAGTTGAAGGGTATGGCTCCTATATTTATTGGTGTAATGTATTCCAGCATAAAATACGGCACCTACTGTAATCAAGAGTGGTATCAGACCACTATGAAAAGGTAAACCAAAATTATTAACCATCATCCGCTCATAAAACACCCATAGGCCCGGCAATCCAGTAATAATAAAAGTCTGTATGGCAGCTATAAACGCCACACCAACGAGAGAAGCGATTAAAGCCCCTTTTAAATTCGGATTTGCATATTTTTTGTAATAATAAAAAAGAGCTAATGCAGGGAAGGTAAGTAAGGATAGTAAGTGAACTCCAATGGATAAGCCTGCGCTAAAAACAGCAAATAAAACCCAGCGGTCATGCGTATTTTCGTTTGGTAAATGGTACCATTTGATCATGGACCATAAGGTAAGCGCTGTAAAGAAAGTAGACATAGCATATACTTCGCCTTCAACCGCACTAAACCAAATTGAGGTAGAGAAAGCAGTGGTGAGACCTGCGGCAATTCCTGCCGCGGCCAAAGCCCAATTCTCTGCTGAGGTAGGTTCTTTATCCCGGCCAACCAAAGCCATTTTTCCTAATATCATAGCAATCCAACCCGCAAACATGGCCGCAAACGCGGAGCACATGGCAGACATTAGATTTACAGCAACTGCAATACCAGATGGATTTTCAGAAAACCATTCGCCCAATAATGCAAAAAATCGACCCAAGATTACGAAAGTAGGTGCTCCTGGAGGGTGAACCACCTGCAATTTGTAGGCACCTAAAATAAACTCGCCACAGTCCCAAAGGCTTCCTGTACTTTCGACAGAAAAGGCGTACACAATAAAACTAATTAAAAAGACCAGCCAGCCGCTGATATTGGTGATTTGCCTAAAGGATTTCATTGCGAACTATCATTTTTAATCATCAATCTTTAACGAGTAGTTTTCACTTCTTAAATATTATCGAAGCATTGATATTCAAATACTAAAAAATGTGAACCTCTGCAAAAATAGCGATTTCCCGCTTGCAGGAAAGTTTTTGGCATCTTAATCTTATATGAACCTTAAGGATTCACTAAATACCAGCCTTAAATACTAAAAATGAGTATAATTAAATATAATCTAGCGCCTTAATTCAGCTACTTTTGCCCCGGAAGAGGGGTCAATTTTGGTAATTATGCCAAATACCTTTTGCTTCTCGGCCGTATTAGCCACTATAAAGATATCCAGCAACTCATTGCTTTTGGAGCTAAAAAATGTAAATAATATAGGGGCATTGGGTACCAACATGTTTAGCTTTTCTAGCTCTTCAAGCCCTTGTAAAATTACTGAACGACCGTTTTCGGGATCTTTATGCATGATGTCCAATCCTAATCGGTGATAGTTATAAAACATCTTCCGAAAAGGACGCAAACGAGGATTCAAATAATTTTCTATCATCCAATAACGCGTCCTATTGCCATCATTAGCCCGCCAACCTTTAGCTCCCAAATCATTTGACGGTACAGCATTGAGCAACTCTTGAGCCGTTTGAAAATACTTTTCACCGCCATAGGTAGAAAATGAGTCAAAATCCAGTCCTAGTATGATATACATATAAAAGGCAAAAACCTGTGTTAGGTTATCATTAAAGCCATTTTCTATAAATTGCATCGGGCGGGATTCCTCAAATTGAAAGGTAAAGTCCGGATCCTGATGATTGAAGATTGGAGACTCATAAGTAGTACCATAAACCGGCCTCCCAGCCTGAATAATCAAATCCGCGGAAAAAGTATTGTCATTAATTTCTTCTTTGATCGTGATCTGAACATTACAATTGATGCGTTCAGAAATGTCAAAGGTTTCTTTAGTCCAACGCTGATTGCTAAGCCAGTCAGTGAGCATGGATTCCATGCTCTTATATATTTTAGGATCAATATTCTGGGTTTTTGGTGTAGCAACACTAACCTGAAAGTTAAACTCTTGGCCCAATAATAAGCCATTCACTAATGTCAATACCCAAAAAAGTCCTATACGATACATCATCATTTTATGCGTTACTTATCTAATAACGTAGCTATACGCATTGCAATATGCTTACCCAAATCTTTTTTATGCATAATGGGAAATTCCTCCCTACTCCCATCCTTGCCAAACATTACAATTTTATTGGTTTCAGCACCTATTCCTGAATCAGGCTGTCCAGCCGGATTAAGAATGATAAAATCAAAATGTTTATCCTTCATTTTTTTTAAAGCATTGGGTTCACCCTGATCAGTTTCCAACGCAAAACCAATATGAAAGCAGGATTTCCTTTGGCCAAAGGTTGCAGCAATGTCAGGATTGGGTAGCAGTTCAATTGCTAACTTGTCGGGTGTGTTTTCCTTTTTAATTTTCTGATCAGAAAAATTTGCCGGCCTAAAATCTGCCACTGCAGCTGCAAATACTACGACGTCTGCATTTTCGTAGCAACCTTCAAGCGCTTCCATCATATCCAAAGCGCTGACAACGGGAATAACATCAACACTTGCCGGAGCCAACTCTGTTCCAGGGCCATAAATTAAAGTCACTTTTGCCCCCATCGCAGCAGCTGCCCGCGCTATGGCGATCCCCATTTTGCCTGTAGAAGCATTACCGATATATCTTACAGGATCTATTTTTTCGTGGGTAGGCCCTGCAGTAATCACAATATTCTTACCTGTAAGTTGCCCACTTTGTTGGAGTATAGCCGTTACATCATGCAAAATGTCTTCAGGTTCTGCCATCCGCCCATCTCCAGTCAACCCACTGGCCAACTCTCCAAAACCTACCGGAATATAATGAACACCATCTGTATTTAGCTGATTAAGATTGCGTTGGGTAGCAGGATGATGCCACATATCCAAATCCATTGCTGGCGCAATAGCTACCGGACATTTAGCTGATAAGTAGCAAGCGGTAACCATATTATCGCATATACCATTCGCCATTTTAGCCAAAGTATTGGCTGTTGCTGGAGCAATCAGCATAATGTCAGCCCATAAACCTAACTCTACATGATTATTCCAGCTGCTTTCATCACTTATTGTAGAAATTACTGGATGTTTGCTTAAGGTTTCTAAAGTAAGGGGGGTGACAAATGACAGTGCGTCACGTGACATTACTACCCTCACCTCGGCACCTTCTTTAATAAAATGCCGAACAAGCAATGCTGATTTATAGGCAGCTATGCTACCAGTTACGGCTAATAGAATTTTTTTGCCCGCCAGCATAAGCGCTGTGCTGTTTATTGCTCTTCTTCTCCCGGAGTAATTTCACGTTCACGCCACTCCAGCTCACCGTTGAGAAATTCTTGTGTAGCAATCAAGGCAGGATTGGGTAATTTTTCATAAAATTTCGAAATCTCGATTTGCTCTTTGTTTTCGTGGATCTCCTCTATTGTATCCGAAACCACCTCAAATTCCTCTAGTTTTCCCTTAAGTTCTTCTTTGATGTCGACCACCAATTGTCTGGATCTTTTAGAAATTACGGCCAAAGCTTCGTATACAGTAGGCGCAGATGATTTCAATTCCTGGATGTTTCTGGGAGAAACATTGGGGTCCATTCGCTGTACCTTAGTTTTGATATCGCTCATTGGTAAATTGTTTTAGCTTTTGTTTACTAATCTGATAATATTCGGCGGCCTCTTTGACTAAAGAACCCCGATTGTATTTGTTCTTGAATATGGTATATTTATCTACAACCGACTTATATCGCTCTTCTTGTTTTTCATAAATACTATTTTCAGCCAAAAGAAAAGAAGCCTTTAATATTTGAAACCTCACCCTTTCCGTATTATTAGATTCTGGAAATTCCTTCAACATGTTCTCATAGGACTGAATCGCAGAGGCATATTGTTTGAGATCAAAATATAAATCCGCTTCGCTAATTGCTTTTTTTTCAAGTTTTTGCCTCAATTCATCAATATAGCGATTTGCATCATCTACTCTTTTACTATTTGGATAAAGATTGGCGAAAGCCTGAAACTCATCAATTGCTTTTAATGTATTGGTCTGATCCAGCCTAAAAGTGGGGCTCATTTTGTAATGTGAATACGCCGCCATAAAATCTGCCTCTTCGCGCAAAGTTGATGTAGAATAGGTCGAGGCAAAGTTATCAAAATAAAAAGCAGCTGTTTCAAAAGTGCTCAAATGATAATGCGTATATGCGTAAGTAAAATAAAGCTTTTCTGCTTTCTCCTTGCCCCTGTAGGAAGACAAAATCTGTTCAAAAAGTGCTTGAGCTTTTACATAATCGCCTTTTTCATACAATTCAAAGCCTTTATCATAAATCAAATCCGAATTCCCGCTTGCTCGAATCTTTTCAAATTCATTTTTGCAGGCAAAAAGAAGAGGCAACAATACTAATATGAAGGCAAATTTTCTCACGGGGTGCAAAAATACAGGTATTTTATTAAATTTCACAACAGATTATCTTTCAGATTTTTAACTTTATGACTTAAGAAGGGTCTCCATTTATCTACTGCAGAAAAATTACCCATGATACACCTTTTCAAAACGCTGATTCTTGTAGTATGTTGTACTGCATTTGTTTCCTTATCAGGACAGGAGGCATTTGATAGAGTATATGCCATTTTTCAGCAAAAATGCATCCAATGTCATAGCAATAATTCATCAGGTGGTCTGGATCTTCGGGGTCAGGCCTCAGATCTCAAAAGCAGAAAGGATCAAGTACATCAAGCGCTTGTAAATAAAGCAAGCCAGCATCCAAAAGCAGCAAACCCACTCCGCGTGCTCCCTGGACGAGTTGACCAAAGTTTTCTATATCGCAAGGTTAATAAGGACTTTGACACTTTTCCGGCCGCAATATTGGATCCCTTGACAGAGGGAGAGCTGATGCCTCCCTATGGCCATACAGACTTGACACCTCGCGAATTAGAAGAAATGAGACAGTGGATTCTATTTGGGGCGCCACGCAATGGTAATCCATACGATGCTTCTCAACTGGACGCATTTTATGCGGGACAGGCTTTACTTTCTTTTCCAGAAGGACCACCGCAGGCTCCTTTAGCCAGTGAAGGTACGCAAATTAGAATGGGCCCATTTTATATTGCCCCCGCCGGAGAAAAGGAGTTTTTTCAAAAGCACTCGCTACAGCTGCCCTTTGATGCCGAAGTGGATCGGATTGATGTGTTTTTTGGCAATTTTTCGCACCACTTTTTATTATATGATTTTGATCGTGATCCAGGAAATAGTATCCCTCCAGGGCTTCGAACCGCTTCTCTGCATCAGGATGTTTCGCTGGTTATGGCTTTTCAAAGTCCAGAGTCATTGCGACTGCCACCAAAAACAGCCTTTTTTTGGGAAAAAGACATCGTATTGGATTTGAATACGCATTACATCAATTATTCAGGTGCCTATGTATATCAAGCGGAGGTTTACATAAATGTTTATTACAAAGAAAGGGGAAATGCCCTACACGAGATGCGCACTTCTTTAATACCCAAAACAGATATTGTAATACCAAATAATGGGCAAACCCTACGTTTTGAGCAAACCATAGCCAATCCTGCTTTGGGTAATATTTATGTTTGGGCAATGGCCGGACATACTCATCGATATGGGAAAAGCTATAAAGTGTATGAAAGGCGTCTCAATGGTAGCAAGGGACCTTTATTGTATGATGGTTCATGCCCAGGAGGTATACCCGGCTGTCAAGCTCCTTATTTTGATTATCAACATATCCCATTTCGGCTGTTTGACACCTTAATGCCTTTGGATTTGCGCAGAGGATTTGTTCACGAGGCCACCTTTCTTAATGATGGACCCGATACCGTTAGGTGGGGACCTACTTCAGCAGATGAAATGATGCTGGTTGTCATGTCTTACGTGTTAGATACTACGGGTATTTACACCTCGATTCAGACAAACACAGAAATAAAAGAAAATGCCAAAGTATATCCCAACCCAACAAATGGTATAATTACAATAGATTGGCCTACAAGTTCAGGGGTATTTTCCGCTCAACTTTACGACTGGAGTGGTCAACTTATATTCCAGCAGAAAAAAATGGATAAACTACATGGAACACTCCATTTGCAGGGTCTACCAAACGGTGTTTATACATTATTACTGCAGGAATTAAATCAAGCCAACATACAGTATCACAAAATAATTCTAACTAATTCGGATTGATTATCAGGCCTCTTTTAACCTGGCGCACAAATATTTAATAGATTTACCAAGACCTAAATGGAGCAGCTCATAGTGGGTTTTTATGTTCCATTCAGGGAGCAACATTGGACCGCTATAAATATCATCATAGGCAGCCAGAAGCTCCCAGCGATCTTCACTATTGATTACATCTACAGTGTAATCATACAACTCGGACTCATCTGTTTTTAAATGAAGATTTCCTCCATGCTTTAAAACCCTTTCGTAGCGGTGCAGAAAAGGCGGCGATGTTAATCGTCTGTTAGCTCTACTTTCCTTTAAAAATGGATCCGGAAACGTAATCCAGATTTCGTCTACTTCCCCAGGTGAAAAAAAAGATTCTAGTTTTTCTATTCGAGTGCGAACAAATGCCGCATTAAGGCAACCGGCCTCTATTGCTTTACGAGCACCTTTGTACATGCGGGCACCTTTGATGTCTATTCCAATAAAATTTCTATCCGGATACATCTCTGCCAAATGAACGGTGTATTCACCCCCTCCGCAGGCTAACTCTAGTGTCAAAGGGTGATTGTTACCAAAATGTGCTGCACTCCACTTACCTCTAAGATCAGCCCGAGTTCCATCGCTTCCTATTAAATCAGGCGATTCAAAAGAAAAATTTTGAAAACAATTAGGAAATTGACGCATTTCCTCAAACCGACGCAATTTGTTTTTTCGACCCATAAAGCAGGAACTTAACTAAAAGTGGGCAAAGATAATGAGCAAGGGGATAATGCCAAAGGTAGATTTACCAGGCTAAATAGAGTGTATCAAGGCTGTACCCTGCGCATAGCCCACTCAGATTTATTAAGTTTACCATTTTCCTGACCTTCTATCCAGGCCAATATTTTATCGTTCCCGATTCGCCTGTAGCCTATTTTTTGAGGATAATCATGCTCAGGGTTTTCAAATATAAAGACACTCCCTTGACACTTGGTCAGTCTAAATGGTACTGTTTTCCCCGCATTTTGGTTGTGAACCTGGACTTTGTACCAAATATTTTCGCGGTCAAAAATTAGTTGAATGGTTTCATTCAAAATGGTGTCTTTTCCAAGTACGGAATAAGATTTGCCTACATAAACATCTTCTCCTGAAAGTTGCCATTTCTCCATAAGGTTGGAGTTTTCTACTTTCCAACTTCCTTCAAAAAATCTGAGTTGATTCCAAACCTCAGGCACGCCACATTCTTGTCCCTTTGCACAGAAAGGAAATGCGAGAATAATGAAACCTAACACAAACCTACTTGACATTAATGGAATGTTTAGCTACGAGTAACCCGACAAAAATAACAACAAGGAACAACTCGTAGACGTATAATCAAGCCTAAAGTTACACTTTTGAAACCAAACTCCATTGCCTTGATTGGGTAATACCCAGAAAAGGAAGCAAACAAATCCATATTATGGCGGTCTATACCATTGCCAACGTTGTATATTTGCTGTAAAATAGAGGGTTTCATGAATGTATTAATTTTGGGAGGTGGTGGTCGAGAGCACGCATTGGCATGGAAATTGCGCCAAAGCCTTAAGTGCGGCGATTTATATATAACCCCGGGAAATGGCGGAACCAGATCCTTGTCAAAAACCCTTGAAATTGACCCTTATGATTTCAATGCACTTGCTGAAGCAGTCAAACAGCACAGTATTGAGTTAATCGTAGTAGGTCCTGAGGACTTTTTGGTTGCAGGTATCGCAGATTTTTTTCAAAAGGTAGAAGGCGTTCGTGTAGTAGGACCAGTAAAAGCAGCTGCAATGTTGGAAGGTAGTAAAGCTTTTGCCAAGGCATTTATGTCAGAAATGGGTATACCCACAGCAGATTACGCCGCTTTTGAAAAAGGTCAAGAACAAGAAGCTTTGGCTTTTCTAAGGCAAATGAAAGCCCCTTATGTTATCAAAGCAGATGGCCTGGCAGCCGGCAAAGGGGTTGTTATATGCCATAATCTATCAGAAGCTGAAGCTTGCTTGCAACAAATGTTCTCCGGCCAGTTTGGAGAGGCATCTGCAAAAGTGGTATTGGAGTCATTTTTGGATGGAATAGAATTTTCCGTTTTTGCGCTGACTGATGGACTACATTGGAAATTGCTGCCCGCTGCTAAAGATTACAAAAAGGTGGGCGAGGGCGATCAAGGTCCTAATACCGGAGGAATGGGAGCGGTATCACCCGTTCCATTTTTAGATGAAATGTTGTTCAATAAAGTTGAAAATCGAATTATTAAACCGACAATCAAGGGATTACAATCTCGCGGTCTATCTTACCATGGGGTTATATTCTTTGGGTTGATAATGGTTGATGGAGACCCTTTTGTAATTGAATACAATTGCCGATTTGGAGACCCAGAGACAGAGGTTATTTTACCCAGAATTGATGGAGATCTGTTGACTGCATTCGATTTACTGACCAAGGGCAGATTGCAAGAAGCAACACTTGGTGAAATAGATCATTCTGTTTGCACAGTAATGTATTGTAGCAAAGGTTATCCTGGCAATTATGCGAAAGGCAACCCCATAAACCTTCCTGAATTAACCCACCCCACGCTTGTATTCCATGCAGGAACCCGATTAGCGGAAAATGGTCAATTGGTTTCAAACGGAGGCAGAGTATTAGCGGTTAGTTCATATGGCCTTACCATGGAAGAAGCACTTCAGCACTCTTACACTGCCTTAGAAAAAATTGATTTTGCCGAAGGATTTTATCGAAATGATATTGGATTTGACTTAAAATCCTGAATATGAATATTGCTGTCGCAATCTGGAAGACGATCTGGCCTGATGCCACGCTTTATGGAAGCGAGACAGGTAGTTTTTCGCATGTGTGCACGGATAGCCGACAAGTCCTTTTTCCTTCTAGTACAATTTTCTTTGCATTGCCAGGAGCGCAGCGCGATGGGCATCAATTCTTAGATCAACTGCGCATAGAAGGTGTTCGGTATTTTGTCGTAAGTGATCAAACAGCGATCAGGTCCGATGACGGTTGCCAATATTGGCTCGTTGCCAATGTTCTGAAAGCACTTCACCAATTAGCCGATTGGTATAGACATCAATTTTCCTACCCTATTATTGGCATTACAGGATCCAATGGCAAGACTACCGTCAAAGAGTGGCTATTTCAAATGTTGTGCGACCGATATCGAATTGTACGAAATCCGGGTAGTTTCAATTCACAATTAGGCGTGCCGCTAAGCCTCATGCAAATGGACCAACGACACAATTTAGGTATTTTCGAGGCAGGTATTTCTCAAAAAGGAGAAATGGAGCAATTAGGACGTATGATGGACTGTCAAATTGGTTTATTTTTAAACCTAGGGGCAGCGCATGACGAGGGATTTGCCAACAGAGAGGAAAAGCTATTAGAAAAATATAAACTTTATGCACATGCCGAAGCGATTGTATACCGAGACAATATGCCAATGCTGGATGCAATAGTGCGACGTAGCGGTAAAAAAGCAATTGTTTGGGGTAGTGCTTCTTCCGATATTGATCTGTATTTTACCATAACAGAACAAAAGCTCCTGGAAGGAGGCAGAACACTTATACGAGGCGAATGCGAAGGTATTTTTCACCATTTTGAACTACCATTTCAGCAGGAAATATTTATTGAAAATGCATTGCATTGCATAGTTACCATGTTGTATTTAGGATTAGATGGCGAGTATATTCAAGATAGACTGGGTCACCTTAAGCCACTACCATTACGACTTGAATTGTTAGCAGGGATTCATAACTCATTGATTATAAATGATGCTTATTCCAACGACACAGAATCTCTCAGAGCAGCGCTAGATTTTATGGCTCAGCACGCAGGCGAGCGCAGGCGAATGTTGGTACTATCTGATTTTAAACAGGCTAATCAAAATGTAGAAACCACAAGACTT
>CAYUZA010000040.1:0-17800 GCA_964449535.1 uncultured Saprospiraceae bacterium | reverse complement strand
TTATAAACAAGCCGAAGCAAGCTTTTGGACAGCGGAAGAGATTGATTTATCTCAGGATTTAAACGATTGGAACGAGAAATTAAATGATGACGAACGTCACTTTGTTAAGCATATTCTTGCTTTTTTCGCTGCCAGTGATGGAATCGTGAATGAAAATTTAGCGGAGAACTTTGTCAAAGAAGTACAATATACGGAAGCCAAATTTTTTTACGGGTTTCAAATTATGATGGAAAACATTCATTCAGAAACTTATTCTTTATTAATAGACACATACATAAAAGACGCTAAAGAAAAAGATTATTTGTTCAATGCGATTGATACCGTACCCTGTGTCCGTAAAAAAGCCGATTGGGCATTGCGCTGGATTTCAAATGGATCTTTTCAAGAAAGGTTAATAGCTTTTGCTGCTGTAGAGGGTATATTTTTTTCAGGTTCTTTTTGTTCTATTTTCTGGCTTAAGAAACGGGGTCTGATGCCTGGTCTTACATTCTCGAATGAGTTAATTTCCAGAGATGAGGGTATGCATTGTGATTTCGCTTGTTTATTATACAATCGGCACTTAAAAAATCCACTAGATCCCGAAGTAGTAAAAAATATTATTACCGACGCGGTTGAAATTGAAAAAGAATTTGTATCTGACGCATTGCCAGTAAATCTGATTGGCATGAATGCAGAAATGATGCGTCAATATATTGAATTTGTAGCAGACAGGTTATTGGTTTCATTAGGACTACCTAAAACCTACCATGTTGAAAATCCTTTCCCTTGGATGGAGATGATAAGTCTCCAAGGCAAAACAAATTTCTTTGAAAAGAGGGTAGGAGATTACCAAAAGGCAGGGATTCTAACTAAAAAGGAAGAGCAGGTTTTCAGTCTTGATGAAGATTTTTAATATGTTTTTAACTCAGGTAGACGGTATTTTTCATGTGAGTTAATTTGTAAAAGGAAGAAAGAATGAAAGTAGTAAAAAGAAGTGGTAAACTTGAAGACGTTAGTTTTGATAAAATTACAGCTAGGGTTAAAAAGCTGTGTTATGGATTAAATCAGGAGTATATTTCACCAATTGAAATCGCCAAAAAAGTTATACAAGGTATTTACGATAAAGTGACTACCTCGGATTTGGATAATTTGGCAGCTGAAACAGCAGCTACTATGGCTGCAATCCACCCTGAGTATGCTCTACTTGCAGCAAGGATAGCTGTTTCAAATTTGCACAAAAACACAGATAAATCTTTTGCAGTAACCATGGAAGGTCTATATAATTATATTGACCCCGCCACAGGTGAAAGAGCCAATCTCATCAGCGACGAAGCAATAGAAGTAGTTAGAAAATATAAAGACAAGCTAGATTCGGCCATCATTTATGATAGAGACTATGGTTTTGATTACTTTGGTTTCAAAACATTGGAGCGTTCATACCTACTAAGAATGGATGGGAAAGTTGTTGAACGCCCTCAACATTTGCTGATGAGAGCATCTATTGGTATTCATGGTCAGGATATAGATTCTGCTATTGAAACTTACCACTATATGTCTGAAAAGTGGTTTATTCACGCAACTCCTACTCTTTTTAATGCAGCAACTCCAAAACCTCAATTATCTTCATGTTTTCTTCTTTCGATGACTGATGATAGCATCAGCGGAATTTTTGAAACGCTATCACGCTGTGCTAAAATATCTCAATCTGCTGGTGGTATAGGGCTTAGTATTCATAATATTAGAGCTAAAGGTTCTTATATCAAAGGAACTGGCGGTACATCTAACGGAATAATACCAATGCTTAAGGTTTTTAATGATACCGCTCGTTATGTTGATCAGGGAGGAGGAAAGCGTAAAGGTGCTTTTGCCGTTTACTTAGAACCTTGGCATGCTGATATTTTAGAATTTCTTGAGTTAAAAAAGAATCATGGTAAAGAAGAACTGAGGGCTAGAGACCTATTTTATGCCATGTGGATCCCTGACCTGTTTATGCAGCGAGTTAAAGAAGATGGTCAGTGGTCTCTATTCTGTCCTAATGAGGCTCAGGGATTGTATGATTCATACGGTGGTGAATTTGAACAATTGTATCATCAATACGAACGTGAAGGCAAGGCCAAAAAAGTACTCAAAGCACAAGAATTGTGGTTTGCAATACTAGAGTCTCAAATTGAAACAGGTACCCCTTATATCCTCTATAAAGATGCTTGTAACAAGAAATCTAATCAAAAAAATCTGGGTACAATACGTAGTAGCAATCTCTGTACTGAAATTCTAGAATACACTTCTAAAGATGAAGTGGCGGTATGTAATTTAGCTTCTATTGGATTGAATAAATTCGTGTCAAACGGAGAGTTTGACTTCCAGAAATTGTTTGAAGTGACTAGAGTAGTGACTCGCAACTTAAATAAAGTAATAGATATTAATTATTATCCGATTTCGGAAGCACGAAACTCAAATATGCGCCATAGACCAATAGGTATTGGTGTGCAAGGTCTGGCAGATGCGTTCATTTTACTTCGCATGCCATTTGATAGTCCTGAAGCTAGAAAGCTAAATAAAGATATCTTTGAAACGATTTATTTTGCTTCACTTACCGAAAGTTGTGCCTTAGCCGCTAAAGATGGTCATTATGAATCTTATCAAGGTTCACCAGCATCAAAAGGCGAATTACAATTTGATATGTGGGGGGTTAAACCTTCAGATAAGTGGGACTGGTCTACTTTAAAAAATAATATTAGTCAGCATGGGCTACGCAACTCTTTGTTGGTAGCTCCAATGCCAACAGCCTCAACATCTCAAATACTAGGAAACAATGAATGTTTTGAGCCTTATACATCAAATATTTACACTAGAAGAACATTGTCTGGCGAATATATTGTTGTAAATAAACATCTTCTAAATGACCTCATAGGTTTGGGACTTTGGAATGAAGAAATGAAAGAAAAACTGATGCTTTATAATGGCTCAGTTCAGCAAATCGATGAAATCCCAACCCATATAAAGGAACTGTATAAAACTGCTTGGGAGATAAGCCAAAAGGTTATCATAGATATGGCTGCAGATAGGGGAGCTTTTATTTGTCAAAGCCAGAGTTTAAATTTATTTGTTGAAAGCCCAAGCTTTTCGAAGTTGTCCAGTATGCATTTTTATGGTTGGCAGCGCGGTCTCAAAACAGGTATGTATTATCTTAGATCTAAAGCAGCAGTTGATCCTATTAAATTTACCCTAAGTGAAAAGCATCAGCAAAAGTTTGTTGTTAAAGAAAATCATGCTGATGTTACGGTAAGCACATCAGTTGCTGACAACCTGCTTCCGGATATAACCATGGAGTTTAGTGAACCTAAAGCTTGCTCATTGGATGATCCCAATTGTTTAATGTGCGGTTCGTAAGAATATCAAAAGCGGCTTAACAGCCGCTTTTTTTTTACATAATGCACCTCTTCTTCCATTATTTATGAATCATTTTTATTTTACTGAACTTCCTTTTGTAACCCTGCGTTTTAATTACCTTTAGGTTTATATAAATCAGAAAATAAAAATATGGAATTACAAGAATTCAAACCAAAGTCTTTTTGGAGCAGACCAGAGGGAATTACAGGTACAATTTTTTTACTAGGATTATTAGGTGCTGGTGGATATTTACTGTATAAATCTATCCCTTTTTTAACAACTCTTGTTTGGGGAATATTAGAAATAACTGTAGCTGCTATGATTGTAGCTGCTCTTTTATATGTTGTATTTGATCCAAAGATGAGGAACCTAATATGGTATGGTTATAAAAGTATAATGAGATGGATTACCGGCCTTTTTGTCCAACTTGATCCTATTGGTATCTTAAAATCATACGTTGATGAACTAAGGACAAATCTTTCTAAAATGAATCAACAAATTTCTAAGTTAAGGGGTCAAATGCACCGTTTAAAAGAAATCATACATAATAATAAAAGAGAAATTCAGACAAATCTGACGCTGGCTTCAAAAGCAAAAGAAACTAACAAGCAGGCTATGATGATTCTTAAAAGTAGAAAAGCTGGACGTCTTCAAGATTCTAATTTAAGGCTAGAAGATTTGTATAAGAAAATGGAAATCATGTATAGGGTGCTAACTAAAATGTATGAGAATTCTGAAATACTACTGGAGGATATTCAAGATCAAGTTGTCGTAAAAGAGCAGGAGAGAAAGGCCATAAGAGCAAGCCACTCAGCAATGCGTTCTGCTATGAATATAATATCAGGTGATAAAGATCAAAGATACATGTTTGATATGGCCCTTGAGGCAATAGCAGAGGATGTGAGTCAAAAGGTAGGAGAGATGGAGCGATTTATGGAAATGAGTGCCAATTTTATGAATAGCGTCGATTTACAAAATGGAGTTTTTGAAGAAGAAGGATTACGTATGTTAGAAAAATGGGAAACGGAAGGGATATCCTTATTATTGGGCGAGCAAAAACAAATGTTGTTAAAACAAGCCAATGACGAAAATCAAATACTGGATTTAGATACACCTATTTCAAAACCTCAGCGAGCTAATATTCATAAAAACCAGTATGACAATTTTTTTGAATAAGTCATATCAGAAAATTCTAAGTTGATGAAAAGAAAACTAACGCCTTTAGCTCGTTTTATCCTGGTAGTTGTTGCTGTGGGGGTATTTACTTATTTAATACTTAAGATTAATGAAAAAACACAATGGTTTGCTATCACAGGAAATGCTGGATAGCAAACCATATGATTCTATCATTATCCATCTAATCTACGAATGAGTTTTTCCTCAGATATAAATTCTTTTAGCTTATTTCTGGCTAATTACTACTATTGTTATTAGTATTCAACGGATATTATTCCTTAACACATCGCACAGAGAATCCAAGCGATTTAGCAAATTTTGACCGTTGAACAGTAGCTCTATTTCCTCCAAATGCTCTGAAAAAGGCATCATTTCCTTCCGGTGTACTAGTCCAGAGGTATCCATTCGAATTGATATTACCGAAAGAACCATTTCCATTCCTATTACCGGAAGCGCGCATTGAAAAATTGGTAGTATTAGTTCCATTCCAAGTAACATTATCTTTAAGTCTTGTGCCTTGGTCTGTACCCCTCCAATTCTCTGTAGAGCAAGGATTATTCATCCCGAGAAAACCTTCCATGGTACACATATCTTGATCACTTGGTACTTTCCATCCCGCAGGGCACAATTGATTAGGATTATTCACTGCGTGCCAATTGTACATCAAACCATGTAAACTTTCATTAGAAGGATTATTGTCATAATGTGTATATGCACCTGTTTGATCTGTGCCCCACTGATTATTGTTGGTAACAAGTGGAATAGCCGTTCCGTTACGATACGATTTTGTTCTTAAGTTTTCTCTAAACCAACATTGAGAACCAATTTCAACTAATCCGTATGTATGACCATTATAAGAAAGTGTAGTCAATCCTTGGCATCCTGAGCCTGATGGAGTGTTGGTGGTAAAAGTTATTACGTCTCCATATTCAGTACCCACAGCATTAGTAGCAAAAGCTCTTGCATAGTATAAGGTGGAAGCAGAAAGACCCGTTAGATTACTACTAAAATTCCCAGTGCCGCTACCGCTGTTAACGACATTGTTATTTATTGTAGGATTTGGCATAGTATTATAACATATGCCTCTTGAAGTAACCGTCGATCCGCCATCAGATGTAACATTACCTGATACAGTAGCACTATTTAAGGTGATATTACTTGAATTACCTGTAGAAACTGAAGGAAGGCTAGCCCCGGTAGTTACAAAGGAAACCTCGTTTCCATATGCTGTACCAGAGTTGTTTATGGCATAGGCCTTTACATAGTAAGTCGTAGAAGGATTTAAACCGGTAAGATTTACGATGTAAGTCCCTATACCTGTGGTTCCTGAATTAATTTTTGTATTGTTAGTGGTTGGATTCGGTGTGGTTGCATAAACTACTCCTCTCTCCGTTATGTTGGATCCACCATTAGCTGAGATACTGCCACCAGTCCTGGCACTGCTATTGGTGATTAAACTAGCTGCTGTTGTAGTAAGTGTCGCTAAACCTCCGCCTCCTCCAGTTGTTGTAAATTCCAGCTCTTGACCGTATGCAGTTCCATTGGCGTTTGTTGCAAATGCCCGTACATAATATTTTGTACCTGAATTTAATCCGGATATATTAGAAGTGAAGGTCCCTGTACCGCTTCCAGAAGATACGGTATTATCTTCTATTTTTGGCGTTGGATTAGTAGAGTAACATATTCCCCTATTGGTTACCGGTGAACCACCGTCATTGGTCACATCACCTCCTGATCTTGCCGAGTTTAATGTAATATTCGTGATTTGAGCTGTCGTTACAGTTGGTATGGTAGAACCACCGCCTGTAGTCGTAAATTGAACTACGTTGCCGTATGCTGTTCCATTAGCATTAATCGCATATGCTCTGACATAGTACGTTGTGTTAGCTAAAAGAGATGAAATATTTACGACGAATGAGCCAGTACCAGTAGTTCCAGAATTAATTTTATTATCATTGGTTGTTGGATCGGTAGTAATAGCGTATACAACTCCTCTCTCTGAAATAGGAGAACCGCCGTCAGAAGTTACATTTCCTCCACTCCGGGCACTATTATTTGTAATTTGACTTATCGCAGTTGTTGTTAGAGAAGGTAAATTCCCTCCACCACCAGAAGTAGCAAATGATACTTCCTGCCCATATGCAGTACCAACTGAATTGGTAGCAAAGGCTCTTACGAAATAAGTTTTACCAGGTTGTAATCCTGATAAATTAGTACTAAAAGTCCCGGTTCCAGTTCCGCTATTGACTATTAAATCTGAGGTTGTTGGATTTTGAGCCAATGAATAACAAACACCCCTTGCAGTAACTGGAGCACCCCCATCACTGCTTATATTACCTCCTGAACTAGCACTATTCATTGTAATGTTGGATATTGCCGTAGTTGAAATAACGGGAAGTGTAGCGCCTCCTCCTGATGTCGTAAATTGAACTTCATTGCCGTATGCTGTTCCGCTGGAGTTGGTTGCAAAAGCACGAACGTAATATCTTGTTCCGGGTGTTAAATTTGACAACATAGCACTAAAAGTACCTGTACCGCTTCCACTTGCTACAACAGTATTATTAAGATTGGGTGAGGGTGATGTGTTGAAAACTAATCCTCTCGCTGATACAGCCGAGCCTCCACTATTGGTAACATTTCCTCCACCATTTGCACTATTATTCGTGAAATTGGTAATATTTGTAGTAACAACGGTGGGTAAATTAACTGGTGAACCTGTTATAAATTCTAATTCCTCACCATATGATACCCCTTTTTCGTTTACTGCAAATGTTCGTATAAAATAACGTGTACTCGGTGTTAATCCTTGAAGATTAATTGTAAAATTACCTGTACCACCATCTGTTGTTACATTATTGTTTTGAATCGTAGGAGTAGGAAAAATACTATAACAAACTCCCCTTTGAGTTACTTCAGCTCCTCCATCTTCGGTTACTTCACCATTTACTTGAGCTGAAGAAGCACCAATTGCAGTAACATCTATTGTTTTAACAATGGCTAATCCAGGACCTTTTGGCTTTACACAAGAGAACACGAATGTAGCAGTTAGCATTAAAAAAATAAAACGCTTATTCATAGGTTGCAAATTTTTACAAAGGTATATTAAAAAAATATATTATGTATTTGTTGTATAATGTTATTCAAATATGCAAACTAAAAAATCTGGTTATGCGTTGGTTTTAAAGTCATAATTTTTTGTGTAAAACAAAATAAACCTTTTGGGATATAAAATTGCTTAATAGTAACAAACTATATCCTCTTCCTATTTTATAAGTCGTTAATTATTCATAGGTTTATATACGTTAAATTCAGGTTGAACAATTAAAACCTATAAACATCTCATGTATTCTCTGGCTTTTTCAAATTAAAGAAAATGCCTAATATCTTATTACCTTTGCAAGCTACAATGGTTAACAATGGATATAAAACTAAGCCTTGAGCAAGATATTGATCGCATTATAAACGATAAAATCAACATTGAAAATGGATTTAATCACAGTCTGTCATTAGAAGAAACCAGAAAAGATTTTGAAGGTGATTTTACTTTAGTAGTTTGTCCATTAGTCAATGTTTTTAAAATGAAACCCGAAGAAATCGGTCAAACTATTGGAAATTGGCTTTTAGAGAATTCACTTTTTTTTAAGTCATTCAATGTAGTTAAAGGGTTCCTTAATCTTAGCATTAAAGATGAATTTTGGATTAAACTTTTACAAGATTACTCTGATTTTAATAAGTATCTCTCTTTTCCTTCTACAGGAAAAACTATAATGGTAGAATATTCATCCCCGAATACCAATAAGCCATTGCATTTAGGACATGTTAGAAATATGTTATTAGGTAACTCTATTTCTAATATATTGAGAACAACGGGAAATCACGTAATTAGAACGCAAATTGTAAACGACAGAGGCATTGCCATTTGTAAAAGTATGGTCGCCTGGAAATTGTTTGGTCAAAATTCAACTCCTGAATCTACCAACATTAAGGGTGATCACTTTGTAGGTAAATATTATGTCTTATTTGAGACTAAATTTCAAGAAGAGTTTGCGTTATGGCAAACTACAAATGATGCTTTATCTCTATTCCAAAGTCAAAATGAACTAGATAGTAAATTATTTTTTAAACAATTCAAAAATGAATATTTCAACAAGTATAGTTCTTTGGGCAAACATGCTAAAGAAATGCTTTTGAAATGGGAACAAAATGATCCATCTACTATAGATCTATGGAAATCTATGAATGAATGGGTATACAACGGGTTTGAGAAGACTTACAAAGAATACGGTATTTCTTTTGATTCATATTACTATGAATCAAATACCTATTTATTGGGCAAAGAGATTATTGAAGAGGGAATAGAAAAGAATTATTTCTATCGTAAACCAGATGGATCTGTTTGGGTGGATTTGGAGAATGTGGGGCTTGATCAGAAGGTTCTATTAAGGTCAGATGGCACATCTGTTTATATTACTCAAGATATAGGTACTGCTGAATTACGTTATATGGATTATCAACCAAATAGTATGATTTATGTAGTAGCAGATGAACAAAATTATCATTTTCAAGTGCTTTTTGAAGTACTTAAACGTATGAAAGTTCCATACGCACAGGGATTACATCATCTGTCTTATGGTATGGTTGAACTTCCAGAAGGAAGAATGAAATCTCGCGAAGGAACAGTTGTTGATGCAGATGATTTATTGCAGGAAGTTATATCGGAAGCTGAAAGTATTTCTGATGAGAGAGGTGAATTAGACTTGTTATCCGAGACATTCAAAAATGAAACCATAAAAATAATTGGTATTGGGGCTTTAAAGTATTTTATGTTGAAAGTTCAACCAAAGAAAAAAATGGTTTTTGATCCAAAAGAATCAGTAGATATGCAAGGTAATACTGGTCCATACATTCAAAATGCATATGTTCGTATCTTATCCATAAAACGTAAAATGTCAGGAACAATATCAGCTTATGAATTAAATAATATTAGTTTGAATCAATCAGAACGTGAGTTAATTAAATCATTAAGTCAGTATCGTAAGAGTATTGTCAAAGCTTCAGCTGATCTTGATCCATCTGAAATTGCATCATATTGTTATTCACTTGCTAAAACTTTTCATAGATTTTATCACGATTGTCCAATTCTCTCTGCTGATAATATCAATACACAATATTTCAGGATTCATTTAGCAACGCTTACAGCAAATACACTACAACATGGTATGTCGTTATTAGGTATCGATATGCCTGAAAAAATGTAAATTTTAAACAGTAATTGTAATGGAAAATATAACAGAATCACTTCATTTTATAGAAGAAATAATAGAGCAAGACCTTAAAGCTGGAAAATTTCCAAATGGTATTCTAACTAGGTTTCCTCCTGAGCCGAACGGTTATTTACACATTGGACATTCTAAATCCATATGTTTGAATTTTGATTTAGCCGCAAAATATGGTGGAAAAACAAATCTAAGATTTGATGACACTAATCCAAGCACAGAAGAAACAGAATATGTAAATGCTATCAAATTTGACATAAAATGGTTAGGATATGATTGGGATGATAGAGAATATTTTGCATCTGATTATTTTGGAAAATTGTATGATTTTGCTCTAACATTGATAGATAACAATCTCGCTTATGTAGATGACCAAACATCTGAAGCCATTGCAGAGCAAAAGGGTTCACCAACGATTCCTGGCATTGAATCACCTTTTCGTAATAGATCAACAGCTGAGAATCGAACTTTATTTGAAAATATGCGTGCAGGGTTATACAATGATGGTGAAAAAGTATTGAGGGCAAAGATCGATATGTCGTCACCTAACATGTTACTTCGTGATCCTATCATTTATCGGATAAAAAAAGTTTCGCATCACCGTACTGGAAATCAATGGTGTATTTATCCAATGTATGATTTTGCCCATGGGCAAAGTGACGCACTTGAACAAGTCACGCATTCTATTTGTACTCTTGAATTTGAAAATCACCGACCACTATATAATTGGTTTATAGATAAATTAGATTTATTTCCGTCAAGACAAATTGAGTTTGCCCGTTTGAATTTGACTTATACAGTTATGAGCAAACGAAAATTACTTCAATTAGTAAATGAAAAAATTGTTGATGGCTGGAATGATCCAAGAATGCCTACGATTTCAGGAATGAGAAGAAGAGGTTATCCAGCTGCTGCCATTCGAGAATTCGCCAGAAGGGTAGGTATTGCTAAACGAGAGAATACCATTGATGTTGGATTTTTAGAATTTTGTGTAAGAGAAGAACTAAATAAAACTTCTCATCGGCTTATGGCTGTTTTAGATCCAATAGAAGTGGTTATCACAAATTATCCTGATGCCCAAATTGAAACCCTAGCTGCTGAGAATAATCCTGAAAATACAGGTGACGGTCATAGATTGCTTTCGTTCTCAAAAAGATTATTCATCGAAAGGGATGATTTTATGGAAAATCCTCCTAAAAAATATTTTAGGTTAAGTCCAGGTCAGATGGTTAGACTTAAGCATGCTTATATTATAAAATGTGATAATGTTATTTTTGATAATGATGGTAAAATAATACGTTTGGAGTGTACCTATTTCCCTGAAAGTAAAAGTGGGGAAGATACTTCAGGTTTAAATGTAAAGGGAACGATTCATTGGGTAGAACAATCTAGTTGTATTGACGCTGAAATTAGATTATATGATCGTCTCTTCAAAGTAGAATCACCTGATGGCGATAAAGATGTATCTTTTATGAATTTTTTGAATCAAGATTCATTGAAAATTGTACATGCTAAAATAGAACCTTCTGCTATGGAATACAAAGCTGAATCACCCATTCAGTTCCTTAGATTAGGTTATTTTACTCCTGATAAAGATAGTTCTCCAGAAAAACTAATATTCAACAAGACTGTTGGGTTGAAAGATACATGGGCTAAGCTTTCTAATTGATTGATTAAAACGTCCACCGGGCTTTTGCCGTAATGGATAGTTCAGCAAATTCACCTCGTAAGTATTGAAAGTGTCCAGCGATGGCTATCATTGCTGCATTGTCTGTACAATATTGAATCTTTGGAATAAAAGCAGTACCCCCTAATTTGACCACTTCTTCATTCAATCTTGAACGTAGTTTTGAATTTGCAGAAACTCCACCGCAAATAGCCAGTTGGTTAATGTCAAACTCTTTTGCTGCATCTAAAAAGGGTAATAATAAGTTCTCGACTATAGCATGCTGTGCTGATGCCGCTAAATCAAACAAGTTATTTTTTATAAATTGATTGTCTGACTTCATTTCTTTTTGTAAAAAGTAAAGAAAAGATGTCTTTAGCCCACTAAAGCTAAATTGATAATGTTTTAGTCTCGTAATTGGAAATGTATACAGAGGATTACCTTTTCGAGCTAGGTCATCAATAGTTGGTCCACTGGGATAAGGTAAACCTAACATTTTTCCTATTTTATCAAAAGCTTCTCCAGCAGCATCATCTAATGTTTGCCCGATTATTTCCATATCAAAAGAACTGTTTACTTTAACCAATTGGGTATGACCTCCGGATACTGTAAGGCATAAAAAAGGAAATGTAGGTTTAGGAGTGTCAATAAAATGAGCCAATATGTGTGCTTGCATATGATTGACTTCTATCAACGGTATATTGAGAGCCATCGCCATTGATTTGGCAGTAGTAAGACCTACAAGTAATGAACCTAATAATCCAGGACCGGATGTTACCGCAATAGCGTCTATTTTGGAAAAAGGGATTCCAGATTTATTTATTGCTTGTTCAATGACCAGAGCTAGCAACTCTTCGTGTTTTCGACTTGCTAATTCTGGAATTACACCTCCATAAATAGCATGATCCAATTGAGATGAAACTACATTGCTGAGTAAAATACCGTTTGCCATAACTGCAGCTGACGTATCATCGCATGAAGATTCAATGGCTAATATTATTGGGCGCATATGTTCTTTTCTTCCCAAGTAAATTTTACTAATTTTGTCAAAGTTAAGCATGCTTACCAATATGTCTTATATAATTCTACTTGGATGACCAACACACTGATAAAAAATCAAAATACCCTTATATTTACTCAAAGTGACAACCAAGGTTCTATGGTTATTTTAGGTGAGCTAAATTGTACCTTATTTCCTAATATAAATGATTATCATGACATAATCAAATACTTTGAAAAATTGAACAATCTCACTCCTCAAAGTTGGAGTATATATTCTACGGATAATTTGTACTGTGTAAGCAAAGACGAGTTATCTAATGTGGATAATCATTATTCTACTTTACCATTTTTAGTTCCATCTGAGTATTTGTTGAGGTCTCAAAACATATTCTCTAATTATTATCTGAACTATGCTGCTCCAGTAATTCATGAATATCCTTCAAGCATTATCCGTTTTTTACCATGGATTATGTTTTTGTTTGAAAACAATAAGTCTTCATATGAAGCCAATCAGTCATTAGATATTTTACTGGGTCCAGATAGCCTTATTGGTATTTATTGGGATAAGAATGTTTTAATTGGTTTGCAGGATGTCCCTTTTAAAACTCCGAATGATATTATTTACCAAGTTTTCTCTATGAAAAGAATGTGGTGTATTGATGAAAACTCTATCATTTTTTTGAAAGGATTTGTTCACTCAGAAAGCGAAATGATTAATCAGTTAAAAGCATATTTTCCAAATATTTATATTAACAATCTTTTGGTATAATTTGCTTAGAAAATTGGCGTATAAATATTTAGTATCCAATCACGCTAATTCTATAGTTTGATGTTTAATTTCTATTTTTGCAATATGAGATCATTACTACACGTATATCTTTTTTTCATAAGTAGCTTTGTCAACATTTTACTTGGTCAGTGCACCTTTACGGGTCCTGAAATTATCGCTCCTAATACTTCCAGAACTTTTAATCTTGAAATTAGTGGTGTTATAAATAATAATTTGTCAGATCCTAATCAAGGTGTATGCGCAGTTTTATTAGATTTTCAGCACCCACTTATTGGTGATTTAACTATAAAGTTAAGGTCCCCTTCAAATGATGAAATAACTTTGGTTGGCCCCATTGGAATTACAAACTTTACCAATAATTCAAGGTGGAATGTTGCTTTTTATCCTTGTGGACTTACTGTAGATCCGGACCCTGGTTTTAATCCAACATGGTCTAATTTACAAAACTGGGGTCAATTTGGATACTTCGAAGGTGCATATCATCCCGCTGATAAATGTTTAGAAGATTTTAACAATGGACCCGTAAATGGTATTTGGCAAATTGAATTTATTAATCAATATCCATTTGATGTACCTATAAATTCAGCAATTTTACATGACTTTAGCCTGTTATTCTGTGATCCATCTGGATTTGACTGTAGTATTTGTCTTGCAAAAGGAGGTAATCTAACGGGGCCCAATGGTGAATTTTGTCAAGGAGACAATCAATTGTTACTAAACGTTGATAGACAAATTTCTGGTATACAACCTGATCCCAGTGAATTCGGGTATACTTACTTAATAGGTCAAGCGGGTACACTAAAATACGTTCAAGACATTCCCGATTTAAGAGATTTTTTACCTGGACAATATACAGTTTGTGGATTATCTTATGCTCTTGAAGATTCTACATTATTACCTGATCCTTTAATATTTAATGATCTAAGCATAGCTAAAATAAGAACAGATTTAAGGAGTAACTCACCACCTTTTTGTGGTTCTGTTTCCGGCGAATGCCTTGATATTGTAATCTTGGAGAAGCCGGAACCTGATTCTTTATATCTATTGCTGTGTCCCGGTGATTCTATCTTTTACGAAACTGATACACTTTTATTACCCGGCGAATATTCTTATACATACCCTGCAAATAATGGATGCGATAGCATCGTTTATGTCTTAGTCTACACACCCGAAGTTGACATTAAATTATCTCCATTATCAACTTTATCTTGTGGTGACTCTTTGAAAGTATGGATAGAAAGTTTCAGTAGTTCAGTTGTAGCTAATGAAGTTAATATAAATTGGTTTTTACCTAATGGTGATATTGTTGTTCAGGATACCCTTCAAACTTATTTACCCGGGCTGCATAAACTATTTCTAGAAATAACTTTTGGTAATAGTATTTGTATTTACACATTTGAATTTAACATCCTTTCCACCTATAGTCCCTCAAGTTTTGAGTTATCCTATGAGCAAACAGTTTGTCAAGGTTCATTTGCCTCAATTAATATTCTTAATCCAGAAACTCCTCCGATTGAATGGACTATTTCTGATCCTAATTTGGAATATAAAATATCATCTGATTTAAAAAATATTATTGTTGAGTTTATAGAACCAGGTGTTTTTGACGTTTGCATGTCAGCTTATGACTCTTGTACACTATCATATATTGATTCATGTGTCAGCATTACAGTTTTAGAATTGGTTTATCCGGAGATAGCTTTTGATTCTTTATATTGTTCTCTTAAAGGAGAATTTTATTTATCTGGTTTCGAAAATGATATTTTAATTGAGCAACTTGCAGGTCCAGGTAGTTTCACAATTAACACAGAAACGCTTGATTTTATTGACTTTGAAGTTAGCGAGTCAGGAAATTATTGGTTTAGATTGAGCAGTCCTTTCGAGGATTGTAACTTATTTTTTAACCAATGGGTTACTTTTTTGTCAGAACCCTTCCCCAATTCTATTGATTACTCATTAGCTATTTGTGAGCCTAATCCCTTACTAATTAATCTTGAATTTAATACTGATGAAATAATTGTAGTAACACTCGTCATGGGTGGAATTTTACAAGATATTGAACTACCAATCAGTAATATCAGGACTATTTCCATACCTTACTCTGAGGTAGTTTTACCTATATCTTTAGTAGGTTATAGATATCTTAATTATCCTGATTGTCAATTACCAGATGATTATCCTTTGGATCTTGAATTTGTCGAATATCCTTCCATTTCAGTTCCTGATACGGTTAAAGTTTGTAACTCATCAGATGGAAATTATCCAACAACAATTGATTTTTCAGATTTTTTTTCCAGTTATTTTAATGAAGTTGTTATTACGAATAATGATGGAATAGGTATTGGCAGTTTTAATAATCTTTCATTTGAAAATGTAAACCCAGGATTGTACACATTCGATTATGTTTTAGATTATTATTTTTCTTGTAATCCTATAATTGGAACCATCGTTATTGAGGTTTTACCTTGCGCATGTCCTGAATTAATAAATACAAATTCACTCGACATTTGTGATGATTCTGTTCTTGATTTAACCATTTTTGAAAGCATTAGACCAGGTGATTGGAATTTAATTCAAGGTCCTTTAAACAATACAATACAAATTATTAATAAATCTGTACAGTGGTTTAATCAACCCGAAGGCCGATATCTATTTTCATTTACCATCGTAAATTCAATTGGCAACTGTCCCTTACAAGATACACTCATTATTGATGTGAATAAACGATTCAATGTGGGTGCCTTAGTCAAGGATACAATTTTTATCTGTACAGAATTAGACACTTTATTTAATCTTAACGAATATTTAAGCGATTCTGACTTCGGAATTTGGATATCTAATCCTCAAAATCAATTATCTAATTCTGAATGGGATAGTGATCTCGGACTTCTAAAAACTCAATCTTTAGAACAAGGTAATTATTCTTTTGTCTATCGATCTAATCCAGCTCACCCTTGTCCGGGAGATTCGTTAATATTAGTGGTAAAACTTGAAAATAAAAAATTTGAAAATTTAGTAGCTGACGTTACTTTCGGTTGCAATACTCCATATGCTGAATTTAATATTAGCCTCGACACTAATTTTTTTACTGTTATTTGGGAAGTATTGGAAGGTGATTTTAATATCCAAGATCCATCATCTCCTAGCATTCTTATAGACAAAGAGGGTAAATTTATACTCCAAGTATTAGAAAAACGAAATGGTTGTTTAACTAAAGAGATATTTACAGTTACCAAGATATCAGATATAATCACTGATTTTGATCTTGATATCTCTAATCCAGTATGTCCTAATGATTTATTTGGAAGTATTGTTGTTTCTAAAGTTTATGGTGGTATCGGCCCATATGATTATGGGATTAACCAATTGTTTACCAAAAATAACGAATTTGCCGATTTAGTCCCTGGGACTTATAATATCGATGTGGTTGATTCTCGTGGTTGTAAATTAACAAAAAGTGGAATAGTATTACCTCCTGGAATTTTAGAAATAGATATCTTGGGTGAATCTAAATTTCTTCCAGGTGAATTAGCTGATTTTACAGCTAATGTGATCAATGATAGATATGTAATTAGTAGTATTCAGTGGTACTTTGATGATGAACTGATTTGTGATAGCTGTAACAATTTGCAGTTTATTGTTAATCAATCTGGGTTGCTGAAATTAATAGTGTTAACGGATGAAGGTTGTATTTTGTCTGCAGAAAAAATAATTTTTCTCGATACGAATATTCAAATTTTTATTCCGGATATCTTTACTCCAAATCGTGATGGAATTAATGATTTGTTCACATTTTATACTCCCGAGTCCTTTTTATGGGTAAAGTCATTTTCAATTTATGATAAATGGGGTAACGAAGTTTATCAGGTTAAAAACATAGATTTAAATAATTCAAAAATAGGTTGGGACGGAACTTATAAAAATCAAGAAATGGGACCTGGTGTTTATATTTACATGTTGATAATTCAAAGACCAGATGAAGAAATTAAGATATTAAAAGGGGAAGTATTATTAGCTCGTTAGAAACATTATTTTAATGAATAATGCTATCTCAATTTTATTATGTATTTAAAATGCAATTTATTAAATGGCTGAAATAAAACGAATAGGTATATTAACTTCAGGTGGTGATTCTCCAGGGATGAATGCTGCCATTAGGGCAGTGACGAGAACTGCATATTATAAAGATCTTCATGTATACGGAATTTTCCATGGCTACCAAGGCTTGATTAATGGTGATGTACAACGTCTTGAAAGCAGTGATGTTGGTAATATTATTCAAAGAGGAGGGACTATACTTAAAACTGCACGCAGTGAAGCTTTTAGAACAGTGGAAGGAAGAAAATCAGCTTTTGATACGATTCAGGCATATAATATTGATGCCTTAGTTGTAATAGGAGGGGATGGGACCTATACAGGCGCTAAAATTTTTTCCCAAGAATTTGGTATCCGTGTAGTAGGACTACCTGGAACCATAGATAATGATTTATTCGGTACAGATTATACAATTGGATATGATAC
>CAYUZA010000039.1:1803-17809 GCA_964449535.1 uncultured Saprospiraceae bacterium | reverse complement strand
ATTGCTTTTTTCTTTCTGAAAGAAACAGGGTTATTCACCAAGATTCTCACAAACATTTTTCCATCTCGTTTGGAAGATAAAATTCACCATACAGTAGATGAAATCACCCGATTATTGACCAGATATTTTGGCGGCCTTTTTTTACAAGTATCCATTATAACCTTATTTCTAAGCACGGTTCTTACATTAATTGGTGTTAAGAACGCATTATTGATTGCATTTTTTGCTGCGCTCATTAATCTGATACCTTATTTAGGACCTATAATTGGTGGAGTATTTGGCATTATGCTCACCATTACGTCCAGCTTGGACCTCAATTTTTACACGGAAATGCTTCCTTTGCTCACTAAGGTGATGTTGTGTTTTGTCTCGTTGCAACTTATTGACAATTTTATTCTACAGCCATTCATTTTCTCAAAACAAGTACAAGCTCATCCTTTAGAGATTTTCATTATCATCATGATCGGAGCTAAAATCAATGGCGTATTGGGGATGGTTCTGGCTATTCCTTTTTATACGGCTATACGCGTAATTGCCAGGACTTTTTTAAGTGAATTTGAAGTCATTCAGAAAATTGCAGTTGGCTTGAATAAAAATGATCCTTAGTATGCATTTTCTTTTAGGGTTAAATCTTGACTAGCAGCGCGGTATGCTGCTGGGAAAGCAGCTGCAATAGATATCATTAATACCACAATGCCAGCAGCTAAAAAGTCCGTAAAGTCAAGCGCAACAGGATATGAGCTTACCGCAAATCCCTCCGGAATACGCACCAGTCCAATTGTCTTTTGTAACCAATAAAGTATGAGGGACACTGAAAAACCAATTCCTATACTCATGATCCCAAATATCATTCCGGCAAAATAAAAAATCATTCGTATCTGGTTTTTCCTTAGACCGATTGAATGTAAAATAGCCATGTCTCGGCTTTTTTCTCGGGCAATCATCCACAACACACCCAAGAGATTAAATGCTACTAGCAAAATAGTAAACGATAGTATAGCAAAAGAGATCCATTTCTCCAGATTTTGGATTTTTAAAAAGGCTTCATCCTGCTCTTGTCTATCTTTTACAACAAAATCAGGTCCAAGCAACTCTACAATTTGACGCTTGACAGTATTTATTTTGCCTTCATCCACCCTGAATTCGATTGAGCTGCACTCACCCGCCATTTGATAAAGCCGTCTTGTGAATTCTATTGGAGCAAAAACGATCTCATTGTCATATTCATGTTGAATCATAAAATTGCCAGCCGGTACGAGCATATCCGTAGTAAATGGACTGGTTTGGATGCCAATTGACCTTCTTTTTGGGGCATAGACCTGAATGACCTGAAGCGGGTCATGGATGTTAACAGATAATTTTTCTGCCATTCCAATACCGCACACAGCGTATTCAAATTGCTCATCTTCTAACACAAACTGACCATTAAACATGTTGTCCGAAATGCGGGTAACCTGCTGATAATTAACTCCTACGCCTTTAATGGTGCCAAAAGCCTGATTGTTGCCATAGGTAAACAAAGCAAGCTCTTCAATAACCTCTTCTCCAGCAACTAGACCTTTTGTTTTAAGTATAGTATCCCATGGAATCGTTGAAGAAACAATGCGTTTGCCCTCGCGAGGATAGGCTACCAAGTCTGGATTGTAAGCATTGTACATATCGCCTATGATCTCTGCAAGTCCATTAAATACGGACATTACTAGTATTAATGCTGCTGTGCCCACAGATAGGCCGGCTATGGATATCCTTGATATGATATTGATAGCATTGACTTTGTTTTTGCTGAATACGTAACGCCATGCTATTAAAAAAGGTAATTTCATAAAAGCCATTAGAACATTAAAGATATGTAACACCTGATTTTCATCGAATAAGCGTTATGTCCCCGCTATCTTTGATAACCCTTTTTTCTCCACAGTATTCGACTACCGCATTTAATTTCCACACATAAGTAGCCACTTTTTCCTGTTGCTCTTTACTAATTCCACTCCATTCTGCCTCTGGGTCTGTTGATTTGAATTGCAGTTGGCCCCATCTGTCAAAAACCTCAAGCAAAAATGACTCAATAACCACGTCATCAGGCCAATATGTTTTGAAACCTTCATTGATACCATCATCATTAGGCGTGTAGGCTGAGGGAACGAAATATAGCTGTGTTCGCCCATCATCCCGATCAGACACCAATCCTCGTAAAATCTTTGATTCGCATGCATTTTTGATTTCTGCCAAATAAATACCCGGCCTGCTAACCGATATGGACAAACCCGTTTGCCCGTTCTGCCATAAAGCTTGTAATGTACTATCCTCGCTGCTTTGTATTTCAATCTGTAAGGTAATTTCTTCTCCACAACTAATTATCTTTTCGGGAATATTGCCTTGCAATGAATCCCTTTCCTCCATGTACAAATCAAAAATCTGACGGCATTGATTGCTATCTGTCCAGATCAACTCAAAGGAGCCCGGAGGTAATGGCCTAATAAATCTAGTATCGCCATAATCCACCCCATTTAAAGTAATCTGTCCGGCTGAATTGCTAGATATTTGAAGTGCACCGTCCGCTTTTCCCGGGCACGATGGAATAAGATTAAGGCCCGGCGACTGCAACTGATACTGTACAGCAACCACTTGTATTAATGTGTCGCAATCTGAACCTGTTGCAGAAGCTCGGTACACAAAGGATGTGTCCCGATCTATCCTTATATTCCTGAACCACACTTCCCCGTCAGGGCAGCGATTTAATGCTATGTTGCTTTGTTCAAGTGGTCTAAAGCGCACATCATACCAGAGTATGGAGTCGCACCCATTTGAATCAGAGAGTGTATCCACTAAAAAAGTATCTCTTTCTACGCGGAGTCCAAGTAAATCAATATAATCTCCTACACAAGGGCTAAGCGTTTGGGTTAACGGCGGCAGGGTAGGATAGACCTCTATTTCAAACAGAACAACGTCCCGACATGGTCCATCTGGAGTTATTATGGAAATTATAGTATCTTTTTCTAAAATCCACTCCATCTCTCCTAATTGTATTTTCTCGCCGATGCAGCCTTTAAAATAGGTCTGAGTTGTATCCGACTGACAGGTTTTGACTGGAAAATATAATCCAAGTTGTGTCTCATCGCACTTTACTATATCCACAGTCAGTGAATCAGTTTCTACATAATATCCGGTTGGTAAACTGAGGGTATCCAATCTTATTTTATACCTTCCTAAGGGTAAAGATCTAAAGTAGTAGGTACCGGGTACACCACTCGTCGTACTGTCTTGGAAATTATTACCTTCCAGGTAAATTGTAGCACCCTGTATAAGTGGCTCTCCCGGTTGATAAACGCCATCCATATTGATGTCTTCAAACAAAAATCCTCCGAGGGTACCGATGCCGGGAACTATATCATAAAAAAAAGAGGGGCTCGTATAAGTACAACCTTCCTTAGTAACCAAACTTGCTGCATAACTTCCAGATTGGCTGAGAATGGGAGATTGCATATCAGACGGTTGAGGGTTCATAGGAGTACCATCCAACCACCATTGTGTGATTTGATAGCCTATCGGTTGTGGCAGGCACAGCGTATCCGCCTCACAAGCGATAAAGCAACCTTCAGGCAAAAACGAATAAGAAGGTGGGGCAACAATTTCTAGCGTCTGGCTGGTCGATAAGCAACCAAAATTGTTTTTTGCAACTACCCAATATAAACCAGAACTTGTGGCAGTGACAGATTGGGCTAAATCACCCGTGCTCCAAAGGTAAGTAATAGCAGATTGGGGATTATTCACTTGTAATAATACCGGATCGGGACTGCACCATGGCAAGGGCCTGTCACCGGATATTGAGGGAATTTCAGGCGCTGCAATTACCCGTATATAAATGGAATTATTCTGTGCTTGACAACCCGTATTGTTATCTGTAATTGTAAGCGAAAGCGTGTATGTACCAGCACTCAAACGGGGCTTTTCCCTGTCGTCAAATGATAATATTTTGGTAGTATCGCCCGTGTTCCACAAATAACTAACTTGTTCTGCAGGTGCAAGTGCCTGAATAATAACGGATTCACCCTCACAAACTATTAGCGTATCTGGTGAAAAGGCTTGGTTTTCACCACCCATCATCCACACATTACTATCAGGCAATGGGTGGAAAGAGGCAATCAGGTTTGGTGTAATCGCCTGGCATCCGAGTGCATCTGTTATGGTAAGACCGTATATTCCGGTTTGATTGACTGTTATATTGCTGCCCGACTCACCCGTACTCCAGCGATAAAGAGCATTACTCACGGAGCTTTGCAGGATAGCTGAAACGCCTGAGCAAGCCGGGAATGCCGTATTTGTTATAATATTTCCCGGATCAGGCAAGGGGTGAACACGTACTTCACCATCGCGCCTAACGTTGCATCCATTGTTGTCTCTTGCCTTCAAGGCAAAACGGTACAAACCTGGATTACTATAGCCATGTCTAGCGGGATTATGGATATCCATAATTTTAGCAGGTAGATTATCGGTATCGAAGAACCACTCCAGATTCCGTAGCTGCGTATCATCCACTGAAATTTCAAAAGCCTCATTTTCGCATATTTCGGCCCTATATTGCCAAAATATGGGAGACGGGGGGATGACTTCTACCAGTTTTGTAGTATCCGTGAAGCAGCCTTTGTCTGTTTCCACCCTAAATGTAACCGGATACACCCCGGAAGCAGCATACTGATAAGTTGGGGATGAAACATTAGCATTTCCCATACTTGGGTCTCCAAAATCCCATCGGTAGGCCATTATTTGTGTATTTCCAGACAAGGTAGCCATTGAATGGAACGCGGTTGGGGTATCCAGACATGCTTTATTGAAGGTAAAATCTGCCACTGCAGTCACTTCTATATTAAATATTAATGGACAGGGTTTCCTGCGAATTCCCATGCCATCGATATATTCAGCAAACAAGGTTACCAAATACCAACCTGACTCACCCAAGCGTGTCGTGAAGGTAGGCTCTTGACGAATAAAAGTTTGTCCGCTCGGTGCCTGGATCACCCACCTTACCGTACCGGTCACCAGACCAGGGGTATTTATTTCGAACGTAAATTCATTACACCGGGTTCCAGTATTGATATTGGCATTTATTTTTGGGTCATTTAAGTTGCAGACGTCTCCTGGTTCACAGGGGCATTGATAACACACTTCGCCCGGCTGGCAAAACTCACATAATAATAGTGGTGGTGTAGTATAGGTACATCCAGTGCTCAAATCTGTTAATCTGCGCTGCCACACGCCATAATCAGCTACTTTAATTTGATGATCCAGCTGCGTGAGTTCCGCCCCTTGAAAAAGCCAGGTATAGATGTAGCGAGGGTCGTCAATCCATGTACTGGTGAGGAGAACACTATCTCCAGTACAAAAACCTGTGCCTTCGGGCGCTGCTATCTGTATGTTGGGTATGGTATAGGTGCTGATTTCGAAATGAGTTTGCCCAAAACATCCTAGACTATCTATTGCTTCAAGCCGATATTGTCCTGCAGGCAAAGAGCATGTTGCGGATTGGCATACCAAAACTTCATCGCGATACCAGCGATAAGTTTTCCATCCACCGATTACCTCTACCTGTGCAGACTCCCCAGGACAAACGGATACAGGAAAGTTGATTACAGGTTCAATAATGTCATTGATGGTTTGATGGACAGTAGTTTGTAGCCCACAATATGCAGCCGAAATGGTTATTGCGCCTGGCTCCATCCATTTAAAACGTATACTTTCTGCTGTAGGTTGATCCAGGACATTTCCTTTATTTGAATCACTTATTGACCATGTAATTTTATCTAGTGCCTTCTCTTTGATGCGAAACGTACTTTGACCAAATAGACAATCAATGCCATCGCTATCAATTTCTATGGTATCAAGGGGTAATGGGAAAAATTCGTACTCATTAGATGCACAACCGCTTATGGGGTCTGTCAGGGTTAGTTCAATTCGTATTGGCAAGATATCCGTTAATTGAATCTGAAGGGGATAGGAGTTTTGGATGATGGTTGTAGGCCCTTGTTCAATACGCCAATTGTACTGAAGACGAGGATCAAAAGCGTTTACTTCATATTCCAATAAAGTGCCTGGACAATACTTTTCTGGTCCCAAAATGTTACCGTTAAGATAAGGTACAGGCCACAATTGAACTGAAATTCGCGCGTCTTGCTGGCAAAAATCACCACTGAGGGGTGTAGCTACGATGAGAAAATTGCCGGAATCAATTGCAGCAGGCCAAGAAAAGTTAGCATCGGGATTGGGCTGCTCATATACCACTTCGTTTTTACCATTTAAAAGCTGCCATGTGCAGAGTACAGCTCCGAAAGGCCAATCTTTTTCTTTTGCTGTCCAGATTGCGGTGTCCCTACTGCAAATTTGTTGTTTACCTTTTAGTTCAAATCGACGTGACACCAGCACATTAAGCGTATCAGAGCCTCGGCACTCCAAATGGCAGTTGTCGTATTCAACTACGACTTGTCTGGATGAAGATCCGTAGGCAAATCGCGCTCTGATTTTGGAAGTTCCCTGACCTTCTAAAATTTCTCCTTCAGGAAGAATATTCCATTTGAATGCTGTACCTCCGCTAAGTGGGTCGGTTTCGAAAATGTAGGTTTCGTCCAAACAAACACGAGAAGGACCAATTATTTTATTTTCATTGCCTATAATAGGAATGTCAACTACTGTAGGAATAGGACAAACATCGTGACAAGCGTTAGTTAAAGATACCTGACCTAATCGGCTGGAAGTCCAGTGAATTTGAATAAAATTATCATCAGGTCCGCCACCTGCTACAATGACTCCAGTCCCGTTAATTGTCCAAATATAAGGTGCGCAATCAGCCGCTGTTTCATAGGTGGCCGTGTCGCCTTGACAGACGGTTGCAGTGCATAAAATCGATGGAGAAGATGCGTCTAATACTTTTATATAAAGATTTTTTGATTGGCTACATTGACAAAGTAGATCAAAGACCTGTTGGGTAATGATATATTCTCCGGGCTGTTCAAAACCGATGCTATATGTCTGCGATGTAGAAAGCTCGCCATTGGGCAGAAGCCATTGGTGAAAACGTGCTGCCGATGTATTGCGCAGTCTTAATTCCTGATGGAGGCAAAGCTGGATGCTATCATTTAAGATGGGATAATTGGCTTCCCATCCTGTTTCTGGTTTTGGCAAAACCAGTATGCAAATTACACCTTCAAAAAAACACTGACCCAATGTACTACCTGCATAAACCAGCTCATAACGACCTGGACTAACATCAGCTTCCAATCTGATCATTTGTTTTGTTTTTTCAATCACAGACATACCGCCCAAACCAAATTCTTGCCATTCCATCTGACTTAATTCAAGGCCATCAACTTGGATAGTGAATGGAATTCCCTGACACACCTCTATACAGCCTACTGGTCTAATCTCTTGGCATTGTCCTGTTCGCACCAAAACAGGAAGATCCGAAAAGGATCCGGGTGTAACTACACGGGACAGTATACTCCCATCAGGAAAAAGTGCACTAATGGTAAATGCAGTATTTGAACCAAAACAAATACGGATACTCGTACTATCCTCCAATAATTGATAACTGATGGAATTTCCCAAACCATCTGTAATGGACCAGCCTATTGGCCGTGCAGCACTGCCACCTTCCGCCACCAATTGATATACATAACACTCTCTGACACAGACATTGTCAGGACCGGATATTCGCCATTCCTCTCCGATTTGTGCAGCTGCAATTAGGCTACCAAACATTAACCCAAATACAATGGAAAACTTCATAAAAAATATATTCATCCCTTTACAATAACTTGGTCAGGCTTAACGCGTAGAATTTATTTAATTTCATAGAAGATCATGTCCTAAATATATAAGATTATCAAGCAAGTACATCAATGACGGTCTTCAATGCTATAATCATGGGTTCCTGTCCAATTTTTGTAACGATTTGTTCATTGTCATCAGGATCTTCCACAAGCGCATCTTCGGCAAAGGCCAATAAATCTTCCTCTTTGGTTTCATCAAAAAGCAGATTTATTTTCTTTTCAAGTGAAACATTTCCAGCTTGCTCGAAAATTGACCAATTATTTTCTTCTGCTTCGCGTAGCGTTTCACCATCCACTTCGTCTGGTTCATGTCTAAATTTTTTGACTGCGAGCCAGATTACATGGGTAAGGAAATACAAGTAGTCCTGTTCTGCTTCGGTCAGTACATCAAAGGACTCGCCTAAAAGCCATGCGCTTATATGTGGTTGACTTTCAGCAAATTGAGACAATATTTTTTCTTGTTGATCTACATGGCTGTCCAGGTAGTCGAAAATAAAATCAATTTGATCCGAACTAATCATAGCTTTAGGTTTTATAGAAAATGAGTCGCTTTTTCACTTCAAAGGTACAATTTTGGTTTCAGTCAAAGAAACCGTATGCTTCATCAGCTTGTACGAGAAAAAATCCATCTTGACCCTTTTTTTGGTATAGTGGCATCAAAAGGTATGCATCATATGGGCAATAAATGGGCTTGTCCATATGAGTTGCCAAAAGAGTATTTTTTTTAATAGGTTGAAAATTGTAAAACCCGGGTTGCATTTCAAATTGATCCGGGGAATCTATTTTATGGATATAGCTAAGGGTGCTTAATACAGGTAGACCTCGTGAAGAATCTTCCAAAATTTGGAGATGTCTGCTTTCAACATCTTCTGGCTTTATGCAGCCTGTATAACGCAAGATATGGATAAGTGCAGCAATAGCGATGTAAACAGATTGTGGGTCTTGGTGTTCGCCAGCTTCAAAGCTAATGGCAGCTGCCGGCTTACCCCATGATAATGCATCGAAATATTGTAGGGCTGCACCTTTTATTCCGGCAATCAATCCAGTAACTACCGGTGCGTGTAATTGCAGCGCTAGTTGTAAACTTTGGTGACTTTCGGACGGTACAGCAAAAATCCCACCTTTTGCGGAGGTGGTGTGTAAGTCGACAACAATAATTTGGGTATGATCAGTTAGCGAAAGGAAAGTTGTCATCTCTTTGATTAAATCCACCATTTCACTTTCTTCGTGGCAATACGGGGCACTATGCCCATCCATTAGGGCTTTGATCCTAGTTGGGATCCAAATCCGATTGAGATCCCTTTCCACATAACGAACACTCTGTCTACATGCAGCAACATTACCAGTTAAGGCAACCAGCGTTCCTCTAAAAGAAAAATGAGGCCGGGTAATGTGTTCAACTTCCAGCATCTTCAGGAGCCATTCTGCGGCTTTAATGCCAGCTTTTTCATTGCCGTGCATGCCAGCAACTACGAATATGAGTGGACCTTCAATTCCCTCCGAATAAGTACCAATTAATCGAGCATCTTTATTTTCAATCATACCTTTTGATACCGTAATTAGGTCCAAGATAGCTTATTTTTTGAATTTTTGGAAGGACAAAGTCAAATCAAGTATATTTTCATTGCCTTAAATAAATAACTAAAGACACCTCACCAAAGAACAGCGATCATAGAATCGCTCTTTTGTCCATGAGTGCCTATTTTTATTTAAAAATATTTACATACCGTTAACACAATATTAACTTTGGCAAGATGGGTTTTAAACCGGATAGATATTGATATTGGTAAAAATGGATATTATGCTAAATAACAGATAATTGTAATAAAAAAAAGAAATTAAAGGGGAATAAAAACTACCACGTAATAGTAAGGTTACCGAATGAAATCGCTTAATATGTCATGAATTGCCATAGGGTTATTTGTAAATTTTAACAGAGACAGCAGTAAATTTTCTTTGTGTTTAGATTCATTTTTAATAGTATTGCGGTCTTATTCCATTTAGTTACAATAAACATCAAAGGTTTATGATGAAAAACTTACTTGCAATTTGCCTACTTTTTCTAGGATTTCACATGGTTTCAGGCCAAAATGTGGGTTCGATTCAGGGAAAGGTAACAGAGGAGGGTTCAGGTGATGCAATTATATTTTGCAACCTTACGCTCTTCAAAAACGGCGTTGAAGCCACAGGTGCTACCACGGACTTCGATGGTAATTATAGCATCTCTAATCTTGACCCTGGACGCTACGATATTGAGGTTACTTATGTGGGTTTTCAGACTCAGCGAGTAACGGGCGTGTTGATTAATGCCGGTAAGGTTATCCGATTGGATATTGTCATGCAACCTGGTGTATTAATCGAAGAGGTCGTTATCAAGGATTATAAAGTTCCCTTAATTGAACAAGATAACACTACTCAGGGCCGTACTATAACTTCAGAAGAGATTAGAAATCTCCCGTTGAAGGATATAAATGCCATTGCTTCTTCAACAGCGGGTATATCCAGTATAGATGGAGAGGCGGTAGCGGTTAGGGGTTCGCGTCCAAATGGTACTGACTATTACATCGACGGTGTTCGTGTGGTAGGAGCATTGGTGCCTCAGTTTGAAATTGAACAATTACAGGTAATCACCGGGGGTTTGGAAGCGATGTATGGTGACGTAACCGGGGGTGTGATATCAATAACAACCAAAGGTCCCGCCAACAAATTCGGCGGTGGAGCTGAATTTGAAACGTCAAAGTTTTTGGATCCTTTTGGATACACGGAAGGAAACCTCAATTTGAGTGGGCCGATTATTAAAAGAGGCAACCAATCTTTATTGGGATTTCGGGTTTCTGGTAGGTATGTATTTAGAGAAGACGATGGTCCTTCGGCAGTGGGTATTTATCGTGCTCCACTTGATGTCATTGAAAAATATGAAAAAAATCCAATGTCCTTAGCAGGAACTACGGAGTATATGTCTGCAGAGCGTATGACCAACAGTGAGGTAAATTTGTTAAAGACTCGTCCTAATGAGCAACAGCGTCAATACGACTTTACGGCAAGACTTGATGCGCGTCTTTCTAAGGCTATAGATGTATCACTTGGGGGTTCTTATCGCAATTCCAGAGACCGTTTTACGCCGGGAGGCTGGGGTTTGTTGAATTACAACAATAACCCTTACAGCAATCTTGAAAGTTTCAGGACAAATTTCCGCTTCCGTCACCGTTTGGGCTTAGGCAACAGTGGGGGAGCTAAGGATGCTGATCAAAAGCGTTCATCTACTATTCAAAATGCTACTTATACAGTACAAATTGGATTTGAGCGCACCAATCGCAGTCAAGAGGATTTAAGACATGGTAGTAATCTATTTCGTTATGGTCACGTAGGTGATTTCCCTTTTGCATGGCAGCCATTCCCAGCGCCTGATCCGGATCCCAATAATCCGGGCATGCTTATTCACTCAGGCTGGACCAGAATATTGGAAGAGGCATACACGCCAGGTCCACATAATCCAGTATTGTCAAACTATAACAATGTTCTATCTGCACAACAATTACTAAATGCAGACAATTATATAAATATTAATGGATTTAGAAGCCCAGTTTATAGTTCAGTGTGGGGCTTCCATAATAACGTAGGTTCAGTTTTGAATTCTTATTTTAGAGGAGAAGACAATCTTTTCACACTAAACTTGAATGCATCTTTTGATTTTCTACCTGGTGGATCAGAGAAAGGGCGTCACAGTATTCAATTTGGTATCTTATATGAACAAAGAGAAAACCGTTCATACAATGTGGCACCATTTGGCTTGTACAATCTTGCTAACCTAAACGTCAATAGCCACATCATTGGACCTGATTTCAGCGCTGCCCCTATTGATAGTCTCGTGGATCCACGCTTTGGTCAATGGTATGTATACCCAGGATTGACCACAGAACTTTCGGGTCGTAAGTTTTACCGTTCGGTTCGGGAAAAGTTTAACTTCCCGCTCAACCAACATTTCAACATCAATGGGGTAGATCCTGATCAGCTTTCTTTAGATTTGTTTAGTCCATCTGAGCTTACGGATCAGAACGTCATTGGCTTTTTTGGATATGATTATTTAGGCAACAAGGTAGGACGAGATGTCAGCTTCAATGATTTCTTCGCTAAAGACAGAAATGGAGAGCGTCAGTTTTTGGTTACGCCAAATCAGCCTATTTATTCAGCCTTTTTTATTCAGGATAAATTCACGTTTAAAGATATCATTTTCCGTCTTGGTCTTCGCGTTGACAGATTTGATGCCAATACAAAGATCATGCGCGATCCATTCTCGCTTTACGATATTATGTCTGCAGAAGACTTCTACGGTCGATTTGGAGGAGACCGCCCGGGCAACATTGGGCCTGAATACAAAGTATACACAGAAGAAGGTTCGAATTCTGTACGTGCATTTCGCAATGGCGAGCAGTGGTATAGAGGAAACGGCGTTCCTGTAAATGATGGTAATTTGATTTGGGGAGGTGAATTAGTAACTCCTAGATATTATGATGATTTAGTGAACGATATCAAGAATATTGACTTTGATCCAGATCGCTCTTTCGAGGATTATAAGCCACAGATCAATTGGATGCCTCGTGTATCTGTTTCTTTCCCGATATCAGATGAGGCCAATTTCTTTGCGCACTACGATATCCTAGTACAACGTCCACCAAGTAATAGCTTTGAGTCTCCATTAGGCTATTATTACTTCTTAGACAGAATTTCGACGCAGGACAACCCGCGTAACAATCCGGCGCTAAGACCTGAGCGTACTATTGACTATGAAGTAGGTTTTCAGCAAAGACTTACGTCTGCATCTGCAATAAAAATGTCTGCCTTTTATCGTGAACTTCGCGATATGATTCAGATTCGCGAGTTCCTCTATGTACCACCACCAGTAAACCGTTATACTAGTTTTGATAACCTGGATTTCGGTACGGTTAAAGGATTCCAGTTCCAATATGAATTGAGAAGAACGCGCAATATTTCACTTTTGGCCAACTATACGCTACAGTTTGCAGATGGAACGGGTTCAGATGCTACTTCACAACGCGGTATTTCCCAAAGAGGTAACTTGCGTACCTTGTTCCCATTATCTCGCGATGAACGCCATGCATTGAAGGGAGTATTTGACTTCCGTTATGATTCAGGCAAGCGTTACAATGGTCCTCGTGTATTCGGTAAGGATATTTTTGCCAATGCAGGATTTAACTTCCAGTTTAACGCCATTTCAGGAAGACCGTATACACGCAGTCTACGTGCCACTCAGTTTGGTGGAACCGGATTTTTGGGTTCTATCAATGGTGCTCGTCTTCCATGGAACTACAATATTGACTTGCGCGTAGAAAAATCTTTCAAATTAACTTCTCCTGAGGCAGCGCGTCAAATGAATATGACGTTATCTCTTCGTGTGTTGAACTTATTGGATACGCGGAATATCAGAGGTGTGTTTACCGCTTCAGGTTCACCAGTAGACCCTGGTTATTTGGCTTCACCTGACGGTGCTTCTTCTATACGCAATGTTGAAAATGCAGGTCAGGCCTTGATAGAGCAAGGAAGAAATTTGGAAGCGTATTTAAGTTCTTACCAATGGGCTTTATTACAGCCTGGTTTTTATTCGTTGCCGCGCAGAATTTTCTTGGCAGCTTTGTTTGATTTTTAAGATTAATGAAATTGAAAATTGCTAATGATGAGTGGATATAACAAATTAGTTTGGGTTGCACTTCTACTGTTTTCTTTTGGTACTGTTTTGGCAAAAGATCCTCCAAAAGATGCTGAAAAAGATGCTCAACAATTAAAAGAGCTGCGCAAACGTCCTAGCTATCGTTCGGACTGCCAGCAGGCGACTCGCCAGACAGATATGTCTATTAACAACGTTCGCGCCCGTCTAATGACAGGTGGTGACGTTTGGTGGGATTTAAAAGATGGTAAATATGTGGTTCCTAAGGTTGATCCTGCATCTGGATTGCCTGAGGTTTCTTCCATATTTGCTGGTGCAGTTTGGTTGGGTGGCTATGACCCTGCGGGAAACCTCAAAGTAGCAGCTCAAACTTATCGCTCTCAGACACGTAACGATTTTTGGCCTGGTCCATTGGGTGAAGATGGTAAGACAGACAAGGAAACCTGTGCAAAATGGGACAAGTTTTTCCGTGTGTTGGGCGAGGATATTAGATCTCATGTTCGCGCTTATCGCGAAGCAACGGCTGCAGGTACAGAATATACTATAGATTTGATTCCAAGAGAGGTTCTCGGTTGGCCTAGTTTTGGTAATCCTTGGTTCCGTGAAATCCATGGGTTCGAGTTGCCTAATACTAGTCAGGGTTTAGCTGGATTTTGGGATGAAAATTTAGATGGTATATACAATCCGTTAGATGGTGATTTTCCCATCATTGAAATTCGTGGATGCGAACCTACGTCTACTGAAGGTGCATTGAAGCTTCTTCCGGATGAAATGATTTTCTGGATTTACAACGATGCGGGTAATATTCACACCAATTCGAATGGTTTTGAAATCAACATGGAGGTTCAAGTCCAAGCATTTGCTTATGCTACTAATGATGAGATCAATGATATGACCTTCCAGCGTTATAAATTGATCAATCGCGCGACGGATACCATCCAACAAACATTCTTTGCCATGTGGGTTGACCCGGATTTAGGGTGTTATCAAGATGACTATATTGGTTGTGATACATTACGGAGTTTAATGTATGTTTATAATGAAGATGAAGTTGATGGTGTAGTGGGATGTGATTGTGCGGGTGTGCCTACCTATTGTACCAATGTGCCTATATTGGGTGTTGACTATTTCCGCGGACCTCGTGACTTAGACAAACCGATTTTGGATTCCATAACCGGAGACATTATTGGATATGAGGAAATCGGAATGAGTTCATTCGTATACTATAATAACCGCGGTATTGGAGACAACCCGCCGGCAACGGGTGACCCAACCCGTGCTATTGAGTACTATCGTTATTTAAGTGGATTCTGGTTAGACGGTACTCCGTTTACATATGGGGATAATGGATATAATGTAGGTAGTCCAAATACTATCAAATATGCTTTCCCATCTTCACCAGATAGTAAAGCAGGGGATGCATGGTCTATGTGTACGGCTGGGTTATCGTTTGGAGACCGTCGTACTGTTCAGGCTTCTGGTCCTTTCCGTTTGAAGCCAGGTGCGGTTAATGAGCTTATAATTGGTGTAGTTTGGTTACCTTCTCAGCGTTATCCATGTCCAAGCATTGTTCCTTTGCAGAATGTGGATGATATTGCGCAGGCTTTGTTTGACAATTGTTTCGAACTTACAGATGGTCCGGACGCTCCTGACATGTGTTTCGTAGAGTTAGATAAAGAATTGATTTGTATTCTTACAAATGATGAGTCATCTAATAACTATTTGGAGCAATATCGTGGATTGGATTTACAGGCGCCTCTAAACGCTAAGGATTCATTTTATAATTTTGAGGGATATCGAGTGTATCAGCTAAGAAGCTCTGAAGTGGGGCCAAGTGAATTAGGAGATCCGGATAAAGCTCGTTTGGTGTTCCAGGCGGATATTAAAAATGGTATCAGCAGTATATATAATTGGGAACCTATTGAGAATCCTAACGGTAATTTTAATTTGTTTGTTCCTAGACTTATGGTTCAAGGTGCTGATAACGGTATTACGCATAGCTTCAAAGTGAGCGAAGACCAGTTCGCGGTAACTGATCGTTCCTTGGTGAACCACAAGAAATATTATTACATGGCAGTGGCTTACGCACACAACGACTATGAATATGATGAGATAGTTGATGGTACACCTGTTGTACGTCAGGGATTTGATCCTTCTACAGGGTTAGGTCAGCGTCGTTCATTCTTGGAAGGTCGTAAAAATGTGCGTCAATATGTAGTTACTCCTCGTCCAATATTGGCTCAATATCTTAAGTCTGGATATGGTGATGGCATGGAAGTTTCTCGTATTTCTGGTCGTGGAAATGGAGGAGTATTCTTAGAGGTTACAGACAATATGTATGACAAAATATTATCTTCTAATAATGATGGTATTATTGACTATAAGAGTGGAAAGGGGCCTTTAAATGTTAAAGTTATTAACCCTCTTGAAGTGAAGAATGCTGATTTAGAGGTGACCTTGTTCAATCCAGATGGTTCGACTGGTGTTAGTGCTTCAACTCGCT
>CAYUZA010000039.1:0-1793 GCA_964449535.1 uncultured Saprospiraceae bacterium | reverse complement strand
AGGCCTAATGAACAGATTTTGCAGGACTACGGTATCTCTTTATCTATGTCATTGGTTGATACGGTGGGATCAAGAGGGGATGCCCCAACTGCTGCAGACAACAATGGAATAATAGGCGCATCTATTGAATATAAAGATAAAGACAAGCCTTTCTGGTTTGCGGGCTTACCTGATTTGGATCAGTCTTTTGGTACCTTGAATGGATTGCCTTTCCAGCCTTTAAACTTCATTAAAAATGGTGCTAATGAACCGGATGAATCTTTAGACCCAACGAGGGCGCTTAATAGAATTGGTGATGGCTTCTTTGCACCAATGTTTATCATGGATTATCGTTTCACGCCGGGTGTGATATTGCTTTCTCCAATGGTGTTGGATAATTCAAATGGTCCTAATTTAAGATCTCGATTAGTTAAAGGTAATCTTAATAATGTCGACATAGTCCTTACTCCGGACAAGAGTAAATGGAGCCGTTGTGTGGTTGTAGAAACAGCTTCTCAGCACCATTTTGATGCAGCAGCGCAGTTTGGTACTCCTAACCCTGATACGCGTATGTTTGATCGCAGAAAGGCACCTTCACTTGGTTTGGATGGTCGTTATGCTACCAATGATGGAACTATTACAGGGACTCCTGTTACAGAGGGAAGTACAGATCCAAATGCAGCTAACTATCTACAACCTACTGGTATGAGTTGGTTCCCTGGATATGCAGTTGATGTGGATTGCGGCAAGCGAGTAAACATTTTCTTTGGTGAGAATACATTCTTCAATTCTTTCTTTGATGGTTTCCTTGATACGTCAAGCATAGGAATATCTACAGATATGATGTGGAATCCAAGTTCTCAATTCTTCATTGAGCAATTTGGTAATGTACCTGCAGTTGGTTTATTCGCAGGTGGGCAACATTATATCTATGTTACCAATCAGGATTATGATGGTTGTGCGACTATCTATCCAAGGTTGGAACCAGGAAGAAATTATATCTTCAAGCGTCCTGCATTTGATAATATTAGCTGGGCTGGAATTCCTTTGCTACCAGAAGGTCAAAAACTGTTGAGTTATGAGCAAGGGGTAGTTCCAAATGAGGTGATTATCAGATTACGTGCTAATTCTCGTTACAGTACAGCATGCACTACTCCTAATAACCCAATGCCTAAGTATGTTGTGAAGGTTCGCGCAGAAGCAGAGAAAGTGGAGGATGAAAAAGGAATAACATCATTGTTGGATGCAATCAACGTTGTTCCAAATCCATACTATGGTTATTCTTCCTACGAGACAAGTCAGTTCACCAATACGGTTAAGATTACTAATTTGCCAGATAAATGTGTAGTCACTATTTATTCTTTAGATGGTAAGTTTATTAAGCAATACAACCGAAATCTTGAACCTGGAAATAAGACTGGATCTAATCCTGGAACTCGCCAGAAGCAGACCATTCCAAATTTGGAGTGGGATTTACGCAACTTCCGTAATATTCCAATCGCGAGTGGTGTGTATTTAATCCACGTTGATGCAGGCGAATTAGGACAGAGAGTAATCAAATGGTTTGGTGTAAATCGCCAGTTTGACCCGTCTGGATTGTAAACATATATGTTCCGGGGAGTAATAAAAGCTCCCCGGAATACATTTTTTAAAAAGGAATAATATTACCCTATATGAAATTTACTTCTACTATTTTATCGCTTGCTTTGGTGCTTACTACCGCGCAAGTGTTTGCAGGGAACCCAGATCGTCAGGGTGAAGCGGGTGCAAATGAATTACTTATGAATCCGTTGGCTCGTTCAGCCGTTTTGCAT
>CAYUZA010000038.1:0-18077 GCA_964449535.1 uncultured Saprospiraceae bacterium | reverse complement strand
TTGGGGGACACCGTATATTGATTGCGCACCATTGCCCAAAATTCATCTGTACCGGGATCCGACTCGGCCATGTTACTCCCAAGAAATTGTAACGCTTGAAGCTCATCCGAAATAGCCCACTGTACACTAGGCAGTCCTAATGCAGCACCTGTTAAAAACGAATTACCTAAAAAACTGCGACGATCCATAAATGATTTATTATTTAATATGCAATTCTATACGTTTTTTTGCTGATAGTTTATGATTTTCGTATGAGACCAATTGTCGCCCCATATGTAATTGTTCCTTTAAAGTAAGTTGCTCCTCCCACTTGGAAAGGCATTTTTCTTTTAGTGCTTGCATTTGATGATCTAATTTAACAAAATCAGGAGCATCACTTTGCGATTCATATGCTGCAGCATCCACCAATTTGTCCACTGAAAATAAAAAATCTGTTTTATCGACACCACAAGGTTCAGTTACCCCATGGCAACCAATAATGGAGATACAACAGATTGATAATATGTACTTTCTAATATTCAAAACTACTCCCCCAACGATTCAAAGATAATAGTTGCCAAGTTTATTTTCAAAAAAACACAATCTATTTGTAAACATTCAGCTATTAGATTACAGTTGTATTGTTGCGAATTTTGCGTATTAATGGGTAATTTGAGAGCCAAAACACCGCCAAAAAGATTTTGAAGGATGCTTTATGCGCCGGGTTTACATCTGCTGCAGTAATAAGTTTACCCTTTGGCTGTCAATGGTTGAATACTTGTCTCCATTTGGCTCAAAGTCAGCTCAAGAACGCTTTTTTTGGTCTTTAGGTAATGATATTTGCGTGTTTCGGGGAGACCCCAAAATTTTATACCTTTGCAGCAAAATATACCAATGCTTCGCAAAGCAATTTTTTGGATTTTTCACCCTCTTTGGATGCTCGGGTTAGCTCTCGTTACCTTATTGTGGGTAGATCCTTATGCCTACGGAAAGGATCCAGTATTAATGGTACTCGGAGCCGGGATGCTGGCCTTTATATTACCAGCTGCAGCCTTGGGAATGATGCGTATGTTAAAGTTGGGAATAGGAAAAGACAATGCATCAAGGCTAGATCAAATTGGGCCCTTACTTATAGTAGCAGTGTTTTACCTATGGTTGTTTCGCAACCTATATTCCAATCCAGAGATTGACTCCATCGCCAAAGAATGGGTACTTGGAGCGCTAATTGCATTGTTTTTAGGCTTTTTTATTAATCTTTTTGAAAAAGTACCTTTCCATGCAGTAGGATTGGGATTTATGCTCGCTGTCAATACATTGCTGCATTATCAAAGCTATGATACATTTGCAGTAATATACAGAAGCGCCACTGTTTTTGAAATAAATACAATTTTCTTTCCTGTATTTTGGTTGCTCGCAACATCTGTAGCTTGTTTTACGGGAGTATTGGATAATAATCAGCCTAAAAAATGGTTGGGACCTTATTTTACCGGCATGGCAGGACCCTTTTTCGCAACTTGGATAATTTAATATTAAGCTATGAATGCAATACAAACCATGATAGAAGCGGCCTGGGAAGACAGATCCCTGTTACAATCTAATGATTACCGCGATGCTATTGAATCCGTTGTTGAGGCACTTGACAAAGGCAATTTACGCGTAGCAGAACCGCTGTCTGATGGTCAATGGCAAGTAAATGAGTGGGTCAAAAAGGCTGTAATACTCTATTTTCCCATACGTCAAATGGAGACAATAGAGGTTGGTATTTTTGAGTTTCATGACAAAATACCACTTAAGAGACAGTATCGTGAGCAGGGTGTAAGAGTAGTGCCACATGCAATAGCCAGACATGGTGCATATTTAGAGTCAGGCGTAATTATGATGCCTTCTTATATCAATATCGGGGCTTGGGTAGGTAGCGGAACTATGGTTGATACATGGGCAACCGTGGGTTCATGTGCACAAATAGGGCGCAATGTGCATCTCAGTGGCGGAGTAGGTATAGGCGGTGTATTGGAGCCCGTTCAGGCAAGCCCTGTAATCATAGAAGATGATTGTTTTATAGGGTCGAGATGTATCGTTGTTGAAGGTGTGCATATAGAAAAGGAAGTGGTACTTGGGGCTAATGTCGTCATCACACAATCTACCCACATTATAGATGTGACAGGCGCTGAACCCAAGATATATAAAGGAAGGGTTCCGGCGCGCTCCGTGGTAATACCGGGAACTTATGAAAAACAATTTGCAGCGGGAAACTATGGAGTATCCTGTGCGTTAATCATTGGACAGCGAAAAGAAAGCACAGAGAAAAAGGTATCTCTAAACGATGCACTCAGAGATTTTAATGTAGCCGTATAAATAATGGTTAGACCCAGCAAAACACTATTTTTTATAATCCTGGTGTTGGCCTTTGGGGGGCTAGCCATGCGTTTGATGCCAGAGAAAGGTATTTCGTTAGGATTTTACACTTTAAGATATCCTACATGGGATGCCTTCTGGGAAAACAACACCCAAAAGGGTCAGGTAGCTATGGAGTCGTTTTACGATATGTTTGGCAACAAGAAGGAAAATGCTAAAGAGCTAAGCGAAGAGGAAAAACAAGCGCAGTTGGAAAAAATGCGGCAATTTCAATTTCCGGGAGATCAAAATAATATGCTGTCTTTTTTCGAGGCACTAAACACCAAGAGCAAGGGAAAAAGAGTGCGTATCCTACACTTTGGGGATTCTCAGATTGAAGGCAACCGAATTACAGGCCCTATACACAATTGGTTTCAGCGAACATATGGAGGTATGGGGCCAGGTTGGATACCCGTGTTTGAAACAATTCCGACCAATGCCGTACAACAGCAGCACTCTGACAATTGGACCAAATATGCGGTATATGGCAAAAAAAATGCTACATTCCACAAGCGCTATGGGCTATTAGGCGCGCTGTCCCGATTTACACCAGAAACAGCGCCTGCATCAAATACGGTAACGGACTCTACAAAATTGGTTTCCGGGATTATGTCATTTAGCCAAAGTACTACCCCACTTGCCGATAAAGTGAGCGCTTGGGTTACTTTCAGTCCAGCCAAAAGGGGACCATCCACATTGAAAACTTACACAGAAGCAAGGCTTTGCTTCGGAAATTTGGTGGATACACTTTGGTATCGGATTTCGTCAGATGATACAACCCTTGACGAGGGATATTGGCTCCCAAAAACTGCTCTTCAGACTGCCAAATGGAAAATTCCCGCTCAAACGGGAACGCTACGCTTGTCATTCGAAGGGCGTCATAGTCCTGATTTTTATGGTATTTCGTTGGAGTCGGATAAGGGCGTATTTATGGATAATATTGCTATGCGAGGCAGTTCGGGTACTATTTTCAACCAAATGGATCTCTCTTTACTGCGTCAACAGGCTGGTGATGATCATGTAGCGATGATCGTAATGCAATATGGGGGCAATTCTGTGCCATATATCAAGTCCCAAAAACAGGTTGATGATTACCAAAAGTGGTTTCAAGCGCAAATCAAGAGTTTGAAAAAGTTGTTTCCTGAAGCCGTTGTGCTAGTTATTGGTCCTTCGGATATGTCTATTAAGGTGGCGGATAAGTTTGAGACATATCCATTTTTGCCGCAAGTGAGGGACGCTTTAAAGAAAGCTACTTTTGATCAGGGTGGGATATTTTTTGATCTGTATGAAGCCATGGGTGGCAAAAACAGCATGCCCGGATGGGTTAAAAGCGATCCGCCACTCGCCAGTCCGGATCATATTCATTTTGCGCCCTCCGGTTCTGCTTTGGTTTCCGAATGGCTTATTAATGCCTTCAAGAAGGCTGGACAGAATACTCAAAAACCACAAAAATGATGATGACTAGATTGGGCTGGTCTTTAATTTTTGTGGTGACTACGTCACTCTACTCACCATTGAAATCACAAATAAATAAACAGCTATATGTAGATAGCAACTTTATCCAAAATATACAAGCTGAATACCCCTTTATTAACGTTTCAAAAAACAAACTGGAAATCACTGATCATTCCGCCTGGATTCCATTCTTCCAGAAACTGGAGCGTATGCGAAACGGATATCCTGAGCAAATGCATATTATTCATATTGGTGGATCACATGTACAAGCAGGCTTTTTGAGCAATCAAATTGAGAAAAAACTAAAAAGTATATTTTCAAATGATTGGATAAGTGGAAAAGGCTTTGTTTTCCCTTACCAACTCGGTAATACTAATGCACCGGAAGGATATCGCATACGATATAATGGCACCTGGCAGGGCTGCCGTAGCTCAGTGCGTTCTATGCAATGCAATTGGGGTTTTTCAGGTATTAATGCCACAACAACAACAGCGTTTTCCAAGGTGTGGATTCAACCCGAAGACCACCAAAAACAACAACAACCGTTTTGTACTGTACGCATATTTTGTGATGTAGAGGGAAGTAATCTAATACCTGAACCCTACACTGAGATATGTCCATCGGTTACAGAAATAGACACACTTTCCGGTACGATTACCTGGTACTTTGACGAAGTGCAGAATCACTTGGAGTTTTTGCTCATTCCCACGGAAAATCAGGATTCAGGTCAGTTTGTGCTGCAGGGTTTCCAGTTTATATCAGATGATCCAGGTGTGGTAATGCATCCTATTGGTGTGAATGGAGCTAGTTTGCAATCTTACCTACAGTGTCAAGGGTTCGAGCATCAATTACAAAACATACAGCCAGATTTGGTGCTTTTCGCCATAGGCGTTAATGATGCTAATGTGCCTCGTAATGAATTTTCAGCAGAAAAATTTGAAATGCAGTACGATTCGCTCATAACCCATTTCAAAGCAGCCAATCCGGATGTACGGCTCATATTTATAACCAATAATGATACTTTTTACAAACGAAAATATGCCAACCGAAACGCCTTGCAAGTAAAAGAAGCGATGTATCGCCTCGCCGAGAAGCATGGAGGTGCTGTATGGAATTTATTTGATATTATGGGTGGCCTCGGATCTGTTCAAAAATGGCATTTAAAAGGGTTGGCCAAAAAAGATAAAATACACTTTACAGCTAACGGCTATCAATTGGTAGGCAACTTATTTGTGGAAGCGTTAAAAAATAGCTGGATACAAGCTACTACATTTCAAAACGTAAGTCCTTAACTATGGAATCCATTTGGCACTGGCTTACCTATCAGGCAGAAAAGCCTCTCATTTTCACTCAATTATACTTTTGGGTATTTTTCGCCATTGTATTATTGGGCTACAGTGCTGTATATCCAAGAAAAAGTCTTCGCAATGCTTACCTATTTGCCGTTAGTTTATTTTTCTATTATAAAACCAGCGGACTGTTTGTTGGAATTTTGTTGTTTTCCACCATTTCGGATTATTTACTGGGATTTAAAATCGCAAAAACAAGTCAACCTTTGCCCAAAAAGCTCTGGTTAGCCTTAAGTATATTGCTAAACTTGGGCGTATTGTGCTATTTCAAATATGCCTATTTTTTTACAGATGCATACAATGATTTGATGCAAACCGACCATGCCGTCTACAATCATCTGGCGTATTGGAGTAACAGTTTTTTTGGCACTCACTTTCAAGCAGAAAAGATATTCTTACCTGTTGGAATTTCCTTTTTTACGTTCCAGACCATGAGTTACGCCATCGATGTATATCGTGGGGATATCAAACCGGTGCGTAGTTTGCTTGACTTTGGATTTTATGTATCTTTCTTTCCTCAATTGGTCGCTGGACCCATCGTACGCGCCTCTGAATTTATTCCCCAATTATACAAACCCTACCAGCTTACCAGAGCAGCTTTTGGAATAGCTATTTTCTGGATTCTTAACGGATTAATAAAAAAAATGTTCCTTGCTGATTATGTAGCGGTCAATTTTATCGACCGCGTTTTTTCCAATCCAGGGTCCTTCAGTGGTTTTGAAAACACTGTGGCGCTTTTTGGCTATTCTTTGCAGGTATATGCTGATTTTTCGGGTTATACAGATATAGCTATCGGGGTAGCTGCGTTGATGGGATTTACCTTACCTACCAATTTTAATTCTCCATATAAGGCTACTCACGTCGGGGAGTTTTGGAAACGCTGGCATATGTCGCTCTCAAGCTGGTTGAAAGACTACCTATACATACCAATGGGAGGTAATAGGGGAGGATCTCTGTTTTCATACATTATGGTAGGTGTCTTGTTGTTTTTCACTGCCATAATTTGGGGCAGTTGGTTAGGACTTGGCGTATTGACTACTTCATTATTTATCACTATTTTATTTTATCGACTTGTACCTGTTATAAGGAAACACATTGATACCAATATTAATGTAATGCTGACCATGACCATTGGTGGTTTGTGGCACGGTGCTTCATGGAATATGATGATTTGGGGCGGATTGAATGGACTGGGATTAGTGGTATTCAAATATTGGAACAAAATAAGTCCATGGCGAAATAAGGATAAATGGTATTTCAGAGCATGGGGTATAGCACTCACGCTCATATTTATCACTTTTACCCGAACCTGGTTTAGAGGCGAAAGTACTGAGCAGGTTTGGCTAATGCTGGAACAGATAGTCTATCGTTTTAATGCAACAATAATACCCGAGGTTTGCTACAACTATAGATATATATTCAGCTTTATCGTATTGGGTTATTTTATTCATTGGTGGCCATCGAGTTGGAAAGAGTGGCTTAAAAATCAATTTGCCGGATTACCTATGGTGGTACAGGCGCTTGTCGCGTTTATCGTGATGGTAATAGTCTATCAAGTGTTGTCATCAGAACTTCAACCTTTTATTTACTTTGTTTTCTAGGTTATGGATTTGGAACAATGGGAACAAAAATCTGCTTCCCGGCAGAAAGTCTATAAAAAATGGATAGACAAGGCGGATCAGCCCATCTATTTTAAACGATTGAGCGCGCTGCATGAGGAGGCATTCAGCGAAATAAATTGTTTGGACTGTGCGCGCTGTTGCAAAAACTATTCTCCCAGATTTAAACAACCCGACATACGTCGCATCAGTAAATATTTGCGTCTTAGTGAATCCGCATTTATTGAAAAATACCTGCGAATGGACGAAGAAGGGGATTATGTGGTGCGTAGTAAGCCATGTCCATTCCTTCAAAGTGACAATGCCTGCTCAATTTATGATGTCCGTCCTGGAGACTGCGCCAGATTTCCGTATACGGATGAAGATGTACTTTTGCGAAAAAAAAACATCACTTTGAAAAACAGCACATTCTGTCCAGCTGTATATTTCGTGCTTGAAAAATTAATCAGCGGATAAATGTGTGAAAATAATACCTTTTTATGTCGCTTTGACTTTCGTTAAAAACAGATAAAAACATTCGATCATGGCTATCAAACCTTTTATGATTCCCGTTTTATTAATTGGTACAATGATTTCTTGCAAACCCAAACACGAGCCGATAACTGTAAATTATCCTGAGACCCGAAAAGATACTACTGTGGTTGATACCCTTTGGGGTACTGCAGTTGCAGATCCTTATCGCTGGCTGGAGGATGATTTGTCTGAAGAGACTGCTGCTTGGGTGGCTGCACAAAACGAGGTTACCTTTGGTTATTTAGATAAAATACCATTCCGGGAGGCTTTACGGGCACGATTGGAAAAAGTATGGAATTACGAGCGGTTTTCAGCACCATTTAGAGAAGGAAAATACACCTATTTTTATAAAAACGATGGCTTGCAAAACCAAAGTGTCCTTTACAGGCAACCTGAAGGGTCGGAAGAGGCAGAAGTTTTTTTGGATCCAAATAGCTTTTCGCCAGATGGTACGACGTCATTGGCGGGTATTAGTTTTACCAAAGATGGAAGCTTATTGGCATATCAAATATCTGAGGGAGGTTCTGACTGGCGTAAGGTAATCATTATGGAGGCAGAGAGTAAAAAAATCCTGGAGGATACATTAATTGATGTTAAATTTTCAGGAATATCCTGGTTTGGCAATGATGGTTTTTACTACAGCAGCTATGACCGACCAAAAGGAAGTGAGCTTTCAGCTATGACAGATCGCCATAAATTGCTATATCATAAGTTGGGGACACCTCAATCGGAAGACAAGCTGATTTTTGGCGGAGACAAAAGCCCAAGACGGTATATTTATGGTAGTGTTACTGAGGACCAACAATATTTAATCATTGGGGCAGCGGTGTCGACTACTGGCAATGAAATGTACATTCAGGATCTACGCAAGCCAAATGCACCCATTCAAACCATAGTGGGCAACTTTGATAATTCACATGACATCGTGACCACTGAGGGTAAAAATATCTATATTGAAACCAACTTAGGGGCACCCAACCGAAAGTTGGTCATGACTACATTATCCAAATTGGGGCCTGAAAACTGGACTGATGTATTGCCAGAAACAGATATGCCTTTAGAAACCAGCAAAGCTGGAAAGTACTTGTTCGCTACTTACTTAAAAGACGCAGTCAGTCAGGTGATTCAGCTGGATATGACAGGTCAAAAAGTAAGGGAAGTGACACTTCCAGGATTGGGCAATGCAGGCGGATTTAGTGCAAAAATGGAAGATACAACCTTGTATTATTCATTTACCAATTATGTCTATCCAACCACAATTTTTACCTATAATCTCGGTACCGGGGAGTCTTCATTGTACAAAAAACCATCAGTATTATTTAATCCTGAAGAATATGAGTCTACACAGGTTTTCTATACATCTAAAGACGGTACAAAAGTGCCTATGATTATTACGCACAAAAAAGGAATAGTACTCGATGGTAATAACCCAACCATGTTATATGGATATGGCGGATTCAACATAAGCCTTCAGCCCTCGTTTAGTACCGCAAATATTGTGTGGTTAGAAAATGGCGGTGTGTATGCCGTGGCTAACCTACGTGGGGGAGGAGAATATGGAAAAGCTTGGCATGATGGTGGTCGTAAAACGAATAAGCAAAATGTGTTTGATGATTTCATCGCGGCTGCAGAGTATCTGATTAGCAATAAATATACACAATCATCTAAGCTAGCCATTGCCGGTGGTTCTAATGGAGGATTGTTGGTCGGTGCTTGTATGACGCAACGTCCGGAACTTTTCCAGGTTGCTTTGCCAGCGGTTGGTGTATTGGATATGCTACGCTATCACAAGTTTACTGCTGGTGCCGGATGGGCATATGATTACGGCACTGCTGATGAATCAGAAGAAATGTTTAGGTATTTACTTCAATATTCACCATTACATGCCTTAAAGAAAGGGGTGAATTATCCAGCTACCATGGTTACTACTGCTGATCATGACGACCGCGTAGTACCTGCGCATTCATTCAAATTTGCAGCACAGCTACAGGCATGTACTACCAATGAGAGACCCGCCCTTATTCGCATCGATGTTAAAGCGGGGCATGGCGCAGGTAAGCCCACCTCTATGATTATACAAGAAAGAGCAGACTTGTATGCTTTTGCACTTTATAATATGGGATTCTATGAATTCAAGCCAATAGAATAAGTTCCTTTTGGGTTCATAGTTCATTGTTTAAAGTTTTTGTTGGGGTTGTCTTAAGAATTATGAGGACGAGTGCAAACGCGTACCTACTCTTAATACTACTTTCTACTTTTAACTGCACACTGACTTATTCTCTGCTTTTAGTTTGGCCACCTTGTGAAATGATAAAACATCCCTTAAACCTAATTATTAATGGAGATCGTAACTATCAAGCTGAAAATTTAACACATTGTTTATCTCTGGACGTCTCGGAGTTGGGGCGCCTAGAATAAGTTCTCGCAAAGACCCAAAGAATACGCAAAGGCCGCAAACAAAGCTCAATAATTTCAATTGACTATTCTCCGGCTTCTCGCTTTCTGAAATCGAGAATGTTGCCCATATTGTAACATAGTCGGCATCTTGGTTCATAGCTATCTTTAGCGCCTATCATTACCTGACGCTCATTGGGCACCAACCGGTAAGAATGCGTAGCCAAATTGCCACAGTGAGGACATATGGCGTGTACTTTGGTAATGTATTCCGCAACTGCCAGCAATCCAGGGATTGGGCCAAAAGGAATCCCTCTAAAATCCATATCCAATCCCGCAATGACCACTCTCTTTCCTGCTAGCGCCAATTGCTGAGATACCTGGACTAACTCATCATCAAAAAACTGGGCTTCATCAATGCCGACAACTTGAGCATCTTCAGCTAATTCTATAATCTGGCTAGCATGATGCAAAACAACTGAGGGCATCTCGCGAGCGTCATGTGATACTACCTGACCAATCGCATATCGATTGTCTGTGGCAGGCTTTGCTATAAATATGCGCTGCCCCGCTAATTCTGCCCGTCGCAAACGCCTCAACAATTCCTCTGTTTTGCCTGAAAACATTGATCCGCATACAACTTCAATCCAACCCGTTCGCTGTCCTTTAAAGAAGGGCTCCAAAAACATAGGCTTTATTTTTGCAATTCCATACTAAACACACCGTAAATTTGTTATTTATTGAGCAGTGTATACCCATTTATACCCCGAAATAATGTAAAAACCCAAAATATGAATTTCTCCAAAACAAGGGACATAGCATCAGACATCTTCAAGATGATACGGCAAATGTATGAAAACCAAACCGTATCTACTTTGGATAAAGACCTCTTAAAAGAAAAACTACGAAGATTGTATGAAGCTATCGACGAAATAGATCCTTCTAATGAATCGTCGAAAACGGATGAAGTTACAGAAATACCAACAGCAATAATTACAGAAAACATCCCCGCCTCAGCAATAAAAGAGCACTCAGAGTTGCAAGCCGTGCTTGATTTTACTACTGCTGGACTGGAAGAGACGGATACTTTAACTGAAGTGGAACCTAAAGCGGAAGTTATTGTAGATGAACCTATTTTAGTTAAGAAGGAAGTTGCAGTGGTATCTGTTCCGATAGAAAAACCTACTACCATTGAGTCAACAAAAGTGGAAGACAAGGTCGCTGAGGTAAAAACTGAAATTAAACACACTGTAATACAATCCAGTGATCCAGAATTAGAAGAGCTATTTGTGTTTACAGAAGCAAAAGAGCTATTAGAGAAACTTCGCCAAGCTCCGATTTCGGACATCCAAAAAGCTTTGACCCTTAACGAAAAATTACAGTATGCAAAGGCGCTTTTTAATAATGATACAGATAAAATGAATCATATTCTGACAAGACTCAATCAACTTGGCTCCTTCGAACAGGCAAAGACCTTATTAATCTCAGAAGTTGTAATAACCTACCAATGGACAGAAAAGGACAAGAGAAAGTTGGCTAAAGATTTGATACAATTGATTAAAAGACGATACACCACAGCATGATTGGCTATGCAAAGAAGCAGGGTAAACTATTATCAAACAGCCTCAGGTTTGCCTTCAGTATTCTCATAGCTATGTGGCTTGTTCACGCGATACAATGGACACTTGACATTCCTTTGTATCAATATGGAGGGCTGTTTCCCAGAGAAATTTTTGGTTTGAAAGGCATACTGATTTCTCCCTGGCTCCACGGTAGCTGGGAACACCTGATGAGCAATTCTGCACCCTTATTGGTATTGCTAATCATGATTTCATTTTTTTATCGAAAAGTATCCTATCAAGCCATTTTTTGGATTTATTTTTTAACTGGCCTTATGGTTTGGATATTTGGCAGACCGGTATTCCATATTGGAGCCAGTGGTGTGGTGTACGGATTGGTTTCCTTTGTGTTCTGGAGTGGAATTTTTATAAAAAATATCCGCTCGGTAGTGCTAGCACTTATTGTGGCGGTGCTTTATAGCGGTATGTTTTTAGGTATATTGCCCAATGAAGAAGGCATTTCTTGGGAAAGTCACCTCATAGGTGGGCTGGTAGGTATCTGGGTTGCTTACATGCTTCGACAAAAAATGAAGCGGCTCCACAATGAACCCAAAAAAGTATTTAAAGACGAAGAGCCACCCACTTATTATTTTGACCGCGATACCTTCAATCGTTGAAAACATGGTTTTAAACTGCACCAATTTATAAACGCCAATAACCCTATAATTCATAAGTTGGATTATATTTGGCATTCATAAAATGCCAACACCATGTATTTTCGTATCTGTCTTTTATTTCTACTTTGTGCTTCTATATCAAATATATATGCTCAAAATGATCGGGATTTTTTTAAAGTATATCCTGTTACGATAGAAGATGGGGCACCAGATTGGGTAAAACTTATGTATGGCAATGATCCCAACGTACGGGAAGTTAATTACCTTTTTGACCAATATTGGAAAAATAAACCGCTCGTAAAAAATATCCATGTTAGGAATTACCTGCATTGGCATCGTAAAATAGAACCGTGGGTCAATGTCGAGGGTTACATTCGAAAGCCTACTCCAACTCAAGAGGCTTCTATCGAAGCATTCCTGAAAAATCAACGTAAAAATTCACTTCAAACTAGGCGAGGCATTGACGAACCTTGGGAATGTTTGGGACCCATAGAGACTTATGCCCCTGGATCCCTAAGGCCTATCTCATGGCAGGTGAATGTATATTGCGTACATGTTTTTCCTGGAAATGAATCGATAATGCTGACAGGTACAGAGGGCGGTGGCGCATTTATCAGTACGAATAAAGGTATGGAATGGCTTCCGTGTACCTATAGCACAAGCATCACTTCAGTAACAGCAGTTCAGTTTCACCCACTTGATGATCAGATTATGTTAATAGGGGGCAACAGACGTGTTTTTCGAAGTGTAGATGGGGGAACACAATGGGCAGAAGTGCTTTTTATGGATGGGGAGGTTTATCAGTTCTCATTTCACCCTACACAACCCACTTTAGTTTACGCGGCCACTTCACGAGGACTATATCGCTCAGAGGATACGGGTTTATCTTGGGAGCCAGTGTTTCAGGAAGCATGTTGGGATGTGAGAGTTCATTTAAGGGAACACAACATCTGGTTTGCTTTGCGAAGTACCCCTGACATGAAAAAAGTTGAGTTTATTCGCTCTACTGATACTGGCAACAATTGGTTTGTCATGAATAATGGCTGGTATCAGCCTCAGGATATAAATCACGCACGAGACTTTGGAGGCAAAATTGGCCTAAGTATCGCTGATCCAGATAGAATTTATGCGGCTTTAATAGGTGAAAGCAAACCTGGTGATGATGGTTGGTTGGGTCTTTATGTCAGCGGTGATAAAGGGCAAAACTGGTCCCTTCCCGCAGGTCAAATTGGCGGACCTTACGATTCACCCAATCGCATGCCGTGGAATGTAGCCGCTTATTCAGATGGTTATCATCAAGGGTTTTACAATTTTGGGCTAGCCGTCTCTCCAACAGATGCCAACAAGGTATGGATAGGGAGTATTCGTCTTACTGAGTCTACTGACGGTGGAAAAACCTTTCGATCTATAGGTGCTGCAGACTCTCAGAGGCATAGTTATATCCACGCAGATATTCAGGATATTTTCGTTCATGGATCAGACGTTTGGATTGCTTCCGATGGAGGATTGGATTATTCATCAGATGAGCTGATGAGTCATGAAAGTCGGAAAAAAGGTATAACAGGTTCTGATTTTTGGGGATTTGACCTAGGCTGGAACTTAGGTACTATGGTTGGAGGCAAATACCACAATGGCAATAGTGCCTTCCACTCAGGCTATGGTAAAGGAAATTTTCTACATATTGGTGGCGTAGAAGAGCCTACCGGTTATATCAATACAGTGGATAACCAAATATTGTATACCAACCAATGGTGGGCTGGAAATACGAGAGTCCAACGCATTCCGACTACTTTGAACGGTCCTGTTTTAGAGCTTCCTTCTTTGCCCATAATCCCCAATGAGTCCTATATTGAAACCTCTTCATCCGGAATATATTTTGATCCAAGATATGCCAACAGAATGTATGTTGGAAAAGATAATGCTATATGGAGGTCATCTGATGGGGGTCAAAATTTTGATAAATTGCATACTTTCGGAGCTGGTGAAGTACATCAAATTGCACAATCTTATAGTGATCCCAATGTCATATATTTGGTTTTTCATCAAGAGGGATTCTGGAGCCCTTGCCAGCTGTTTAAGAGCGAAGACGGTGGAATCACCTGGAAAAAGATGACAGATATTCCCGCGGACCGATGGAGATTAATATTAGAAATCCATCCGCTTCGCTCCCAGGAAATATGGGTCGGATCCAGTCTGGGTGCCAATGGACAAAAACTTTTCCAAAGTATTGATGGAGGTATGAGCTGGAAAAACAAAACGCAGGCTGCTCTAGATCACCACCAAATCAGATCCATCAGTTTGGTCCCGGGTTCTACGCAAGATGAACTTTGGATAGCTACCAACCGAAGCGTATGGCGATTGCAAAATACAGAAAACGGACAGCTTGAGGACTACAGCGATGGGCTACCGGAAATATATCTAAACACATTAAAAATCAAACCTTTATATTCACTGACCAACGGTTTGGACAGTACGCCTTTACGATTACTTTTACCAACTTATGGCCGAGGTATTTTTGCCAGAAATGTTCATAAAAACGACATAGCCCCTTGGTTACAAATCTCTGCTTCGACAGATACGTTGTACTGTAGCAGAGATACTTTAACTTTAGAAAGTCTTTCCATATTAGGGACTTCTGTAGAATGGCAATGGAATATCACACCAAACCCCCAATTCATAGACGACGCAACACGACGGAATCCAAAAATAGTACCCGGAGCCCCCGGCAGCTATTCCATACAATTAATCGCAAGAGACATAAACGGTGATACCCTCATGCGTACTTTCGACAATTTCATTACCGTCAAAAATGAATGCAATCCTGAAGGAGAGCCAGGACGTGCATTGAACACTGATAGTGATGGCGATTTTGTACAACTAACGGGGCCTGTAATGGCTACTAATACATTTTCAGTGAGTGCTTGGATTTATCCGGATGGTATTCAACCAGATTACAGTGCCATATTTATGAACGATGATGAGACTGCAGGTCTGAATTTTCGGGGCGGCAATAATACTTTAGGGTATCATTGGCCTGGCGGTGCATGGTGGTGGGATTCGGGCCTCCAGGTACCTGCCAATCAATGGTCCCATGTCGCTATGGTAGCCTCACCGGATGGAGTAGAGGTGTATGTTAATGGCGTGGGCGCTAAACATGTATTCAATGCACCTACTGTACAATTTGGAAGCGCTAAAATAGGGTCCTACAAAGGCTGGTCATCACGCAATATTAAAGGTCAAATAGATGAAGTTTCAATTTGGAGTAAAAGCCTGTCCCGAGACGAAATAAGACTGCTAAAACACTTAACGCTTAGAGGGCAAGAGTCAGATTTGGTATCTTACTACCAATTCAATGAAACACAGTCCCGAATTTTTGACCGCATTAATACTTGGCATGGATTTACCCGAGGCAACAGCCGAACATTACCTTCTACTGCACCAGTGGCTGGTGGCCAGTCACAACTGAAAAAGCAACCTAACGGGCAGGTATGGGTATTTGATTCACTAGGCCTGGAATTGAAACCCGGGGTATACCCTCAGAATAGCCTTACCGAATGGACAGCATTTAGATTTGAATCAGCATCTGAAGAAAATCAACCTGCCCTGGCTCAGCGATGGATTCTCAACGAATATACACAAAATGCACCTGATTTTGAGAAAACTGAACTACGATTCAAACTAGCCGTCTTAGGATCTGCTTCCGATATACAATTATTTTTTCAGAATTGGTTTTATGAGTATCCCGCAGATATGCCTTGGGATGGAACTGCTTTTCAAGAAAATAACGATTTGGTTTTCCAACGAGAAAATAGAAGATTGCTTGAAGGTAAATATTCACTATGGTGGGATCAAAATACACGGACTTCAAAAGTGAACCAGAAAAATCAAGATCTTTCGGTATTCCCCAATCCAGTAGCCAATAAGCAGGAATTAACATTGGCATTTGAAGCACCTTTTACGGGCACACTGCGTGTAATCAATTTGCAAGGCAAAACCCTTTCTTTATATGCGTGTAAAGACGTATTAAGTTACCAAATACCACTAAATAAATTTGCTCCCGGAAACTATATGCTATGGTATGAAAGTGCTAAGAAAATGGGTAAAAGGACGTTCGTTATTGAATGATTTGCTATTGTTTGATAAAGCGTAAAACCGGCCCTTGATCAAAGATAATGTAATATAAACCTGGATTTAATGGTTTAACATTTAAAGATTCATGAAATAATCCAGATGTTACAAGACGCAAGGAGGAGTCATACAAACGATATAAGCTGCCAGAGACTCCTTGGAATTTTACGAAAATCTGCTCAGTAGCCGGATTAGGGAAAACATGGGCAACAGAGTTTTTTTGCTCGTTTTCAATACTGTTTATATTCCCTATTTCTACCTCCAGATCCGAAATACCAAAACACCCTTCTGCCGTCCGTACGGTAACAGTCAAATTGCCTTTACCTGTGTCTCCCCATTCTACCTGGATGCTGTCTTTGCGGTTGTCTAGCGCAAGACCACCCTCTACCTTCCAGCTGGTTTGCCAATCCGTCTCTGTTGGGATAGTATACCATTCTATACTGCCGGGGGTTACTTCTTTGCGGCCGGAAATAGGTTGTAATATTACCGGTGGAGGATCATATAGCTCAAAGGTATCCGTATAAATACAAAAGTCAGCATCCACTACACGCAAGATATAAATTCCTGCACCTAGATTTTCCAAATTTTGTGAGGTAGCGCCATTAGACCAGTTAAAGCTTATGGGTGCCGCACCTCCCGAAGTTTCAATAAATATAGCACCCTCCTCCTCTCCAAAACAAATGTTTTGCACAATTCGTGACTCAACCATTAATTTACATTCGAATGCCGAAATAACAGCTTCAAGCTCCAAAGTACAGCCCATAGCGTCTGTAACCGTAAGTCTGTACAATCCAGGCTCCAAACTATCCAATTCAGATGTTTCTTCTCCTGTATTCCATTGATAAGTATAAGGAAAAGTTCCCCCCGATATATTTGATTTTATTTTGCCATCATTAGTCTGATTGCCACTCATTGGGGTCACCTCCAAATTACCGGTGAGTTTTTCTGGCTGTTCGATGGAAAATGTATCTGAACCGAAACAAGAATCTTGACTCATTACTTGGATGATGTACTCTCCAGCACTTAAATTTCCAATTTCTGTAGTATTCTGCTCTCCATTAGACCACATAACCTCATATGGAGAAATACCGCCAGACAAAGAAACCAGTAAACGTCCATCCATTCCGCCAAAACAAGTAACGTCTTGCTTGTCTGCTAACCAAATTAATAGTTTTTCAGACGGCAAGACCTCCGCTTCTGCAATACCTGTACAACCGGTTTCATCTGTAACTGTTAATCCATAAAGACCAGCAGAAAGATTTTTTAACATCGGTAGGGTATCGCCAGTTGACCATTCATATTGAAAAGAACTACCACCTCCATTTACTTCTGCTGTTATCTCCCCGTTTTCCAATCCACAGCGAGTATTTTCAATAAAAAAAGTTATTTGAATACTATCAGAAGCTAAAATAATTTGCTCGCCAATGCTAGTACATAGTTGCTCGTTTGTAACGGTAACGCTGTAAGTTCCAGCCTCCAAATTACTGACCGACTGGGTATTAGCTCCATTGCTCCAAGAATAAGTAAATTCTGTTCCAGGACTTGCCTGTACAATGATATGCCCATTAATGAGACCACAGCTTGTATTTTCCGCAATAAAGACGAGCACGATAGACTCCGAAGTATCTACCAAAGCGGTTGCTGTGCTGCTACAACCACTGATATCTGTAATCGTCACTGCATATTGGCCCGCAGGAAGTTGATCTATAAAATTTATTGTATCTCCTGTATTCCATAAATATGTGTAATTAGAGCCGCCAGTTGCAAACGCCTCTGCTGAGCCATTGTCCAAACCGCAAGTGGTAGCGCTTACAGTTATATTGGCAATAATGCCTTGAGATGGCTGGATAACAGCACTGGCACTATCTGTACAACCCTCGCTATTCACTACAGTTACCGTATAAGTCCCCGCTGCCAAATTATTAATTGATTGGCTGTTTTCTCCATTGCTCCAGGCGTAGGTGTAGCCACTGCCTCCACTGGGATTGGCCGTGGCAGAACCATTATTCA
>CAYUZA010000037.1:0-18089 GCA_964449535.1 uncultured Saprospiraceae bacterium | reverse complement strand
GGCAAAGTTCTCGGTTTGCCTAAAGCAGATATAGACTGTCTCGTAGATGAGCCTCATGCTACCGAAAAGCACCATCCTTACGCCCGGCATATTTTTCACTTTGGTAAGCAGATGGAGGGATTTCCTAATTATCTATCTATACATGCGGGGGGGATTCTGATATCAGAGGAGCCAATTCATTATTTTACGGCACAGCAGATGATGCCAAAGGGTTTTCCGATTGTACACTTCGATATGTATGGTGCTGAAGATTTGGGTTTTCACAAATTTGATGTACTCAGTCAGCGTGGGCTGGGGCATATACGCGAGGCGGTAGAATTAGTGTCGCGCAATCAGGGTAAAGTGGTAAATATTCACCATATCGGCCGCATCAAAAAGGATCCGGAGGTGAAGGCTAGGTTGCGATCGGGTCAGTGTATTGGTTGTTTTTATATCGAATCACCGGCCATGCGTGGGCTGCTTAGCAAGTTGCGTTGCGACAATTATGTACATCTGGTAGCTGCCAGTTCCATAATTCGCCCCGGCGTGGCCCAGTCAGGCATGATGCGTGAGTATATTCAGCGTTTTCATAAGCCGGATTCTGTGCGTTATCTGCATCCTGTATTTGAGCGCCATTTGGGTGAAACCTTCGGAGTGATGGTTTATCAGGAGGATGTGATGAAGATCGTGCATCATTTTGCTGGTCTGGATTTGGATGAGTCAGATGTGCTGCGTCGTATCATGACCGGCAAAAAGAAATCATCAGACACTTTTCGGCAGCTTCGCGACAAGTATTTTACTAATTGCCGGGATAGAGGCTATAGTGAGGCGTTGACCCAGGAAGTATGGCGACAAATCGAGAGCTTCAGCGGCTACTCTTTTTGTAAGGCTCACTCGGCAAGTTTTGCTGTAGAATCTTTTCAGAGTCTGTATCTGAAGACATATTTTCCCTTGGAATTTATGGTTGCGGTGATTAATAATTTTGGTGGATTCTACGACACAGAGTTGTATGTACATGAGGCGCGGATGAGTGGAGGCGCGATCCACCCGCCCTGTATCAACCATAGTCAATACCTTACCTCTATTGATGGGAAGGATATCTATATAGGCTTTGTGCATATTCAGCGTTTGGAACAACAGCTGGCAAAGGCCATCGTACGAGAGCGATCGTCTGGAGGAGTTTTCAGGAGTTTATCTGATTTTCTGCGTAGGGTCGATATTGGATCTGAGCAATTGATGCTCCTTATTCGTATTGGAGCTTTTAGATTTACCGGCATGTCCAAATGCGCCCTAATGTGGGAATCTACCGCCACGCACGAAGCCGCCCAATCCCATGTACATCAGCATATGTTGTTCGAAGAAGATTCGGTCACTTATACTTTACCCCAATTGTCTGATGGGCCTTATGATCAGGCTTTTGATGAGATAGAATTGCTTGGATTTCCGCTTTGTTCGCCATTTTCTCTACTGCAAAGTCGCCCGAAAGGCGCCTTGACGTATGCCCGAGATATGACTCGATATGCTGGCCGGCAGGTACAAATGTTAGGATATTATGTTACGCGCAAACACGTCACGACTTCCCGGCGCGACCTGATGGCATTTGGTACCTGGGTCGATGAATCAGGGCATTTTTTTGACAGTGTGCATTTTCCGGAGGCATTTAGCCGCTTTCCATTCAAAGGCAAGGGTTGTTACTATCTTAAAGGGAAAATTACGCTTGATTTTGGTTTCCCCAGCCTTGAAGTATCCTACATGGAGAAAATGCCATTTGTTTCCGATCAGCGGTATTGAGTGTGACGGTCAATGCCTTCTGATGAGTCTCATTATCTGCATAGAAAGTTACAGACACGGGTACCACAATAAAAGCTTTTGGATACAAAGGCGTATTTTTGCCTTATGAATGAATCATCGGGCAAAAAAGATATACGTCTCCTTACACTAGATGAGATACGCAAAGCGCTGGAAGATTATGGAGAAAAGCCTTTTCGCGCTGGCCAGATCTGGCAATGGCTATGGCAAAAGCACGCCCGTACATTTCAAGAGATGACAAATTTGTCTGCATCTCTTCGCGAATGGTTAGAACGCCATTTTATAATTAGGCCTATTCAACTTGACAAATCACAATTTAGCCAAGATGGTACTATAAAAAGTCGCTTCAGACTACATGACGGGCATTTGATAGAAGCAGTGCTGATTCCAGTGCCAGATGAAAATCGCTTTACTGTGTGTGTATCCTGCCAAGTGGGTTGCAGCCTTACCTGCACATTTTGCGCTACTGGAAAAATGAAGCGAATTCGCAATTTGGATCCAGGTGAGATTGTTGACCAGGTAGTGGCGATGAATGCCCGTTGTCTGGAGGTATTTGATAGGCCCTTAACTAATATAGTGTATATGGGTATGGGCGAGCCGCTGTTGGCATACGATTCAGTAATGAGATCAATTGATATCATCACATCGCCACAAGGGCTAGGCATGTCTCCGCGCAGGATTACGGTCAGTACAGCTGGAATTGCCAAGATGATACGCCGTATGGCAGATGAACATGTGAAGTTTAATCTAGCCCTTTCTCTGCATGCTGCTGATGATCAAAAGCGAAATACCATTATGCCGATCAATGAGCAGAACAATCTGGAAGTATTGATGGACGCCTTGGGGTATTTTTATCAGCAAACAGGTAATCGCATTACCTATGAATATATCGCTCTCAAAGAAGTGAATGACACCATGCAGGATGCTGAAAATTTGGTAAAACTAACTCGTCGTTTTCCTGTAAAAGTTAATATTATTGAGTACAACCTTATTGAAGAGAGCGAGTTTGAAAAGTCAGAGGAAGATACAATCAATCGTTTTGCAGCATTTCTGGCACAAAAAGGAGTGAACGTCACTTTGCGCAGGAGCAGAGGAAAAGATATTGATGCAGCATGTGGGCAGCTGGCCAATAAAGGGTAATCGTTTACCTAAATACAAAATAATCTGCTGGATTGACCGGAGTGCCATCTACCCAGAGCTCAAAGTGAAGATGGGGGCCATCGCTAAGCATACCTGTATTGCCGACAATCGCAATGGCCTCGCCTGCCCGCACATAAGTGCCTGCTTTTTTCAGATTGGCTGCGTTGTGTTTGTAGAAAGAAATGGTATTGTTGTCGTGTATAATCCCGATAGTATTGCCAGTTTCTAAGGTCCAGTCAGAACTAAACACATATCCATCTGTAATTGCTTTCACCGGAGTGTTGCGGGGTGCTACCAAGTCTACACCGTAGTGCTTGCCAATAGGATTAAACGGTGCGGATACATAACCGTCAACTGGGGCGATTAAATGCATTTTTTGAAGTGTAGTCTTTCCTTGGCCCAAGCTGCCTTCTTGCTTTAGCTGACGAAAGGCGGGTGCTTCTTCGGGGGTGATTTCTGATTTTGAACCATTTTGCGCCTTATCTCCCGCAGTAAGTGAATTAGCCTTTTTGATGTTTAGAGAGTCCCATTGCGCTTTTTCTTTTTCAGGAAGCATATCCACTGAATCTACCTCGCCACTTAGAACTTTGCGCAGGTTCTCTGTATATAATTGTTGAGCATTAAAATGCTCTTCTAACTCAGAGATGCGCTGATATAAAGCTATAAATTCAGGGTTTTTGTAAACATCATCATAGCCGGGCATAAAGCGTTTGAGCGGGGTAAAAGCTGTCAATAACCAGAAAAGTACGAATAGCAACATCAATAAGGAACTTATCAATGTGTAGATCGCAAGAGTATTGAGACGATAGGAAAAAACTTCATGGAGTGTTTTGTCATTCATGACGACTAATCGGTATTTATTGTTGAGCTGTTGCCTTATCCGGCGCAACAAAGTAGTTTTTTTCATTATATATAGCCTGAAATAATCTGCTGAAATGTCAAATATCCAGCAATATGAAATAATTTTGCACGAATTTAGTTAATAAAGCGTATAGTTTATACAACGCCGGAATAATCGGTGGGATTGTCTGAAGGGGTTTATCATAAAAATGTTATTTAGTTTGAAATTGTCTCGCATTGGAATTTTTATCCTTGTCGTCTTAGGTGGGTTGGCTTGCACCACACAGAAGCGGAAAGGGGATGTTTCCAAACTTAAAAAAGGGTATCACAATACGACTTCGTATTACAATGCATATTTCAATGCAGATTTGCTCATTGATGAAAGTATAATTACGCTAGAAGGTCAACATAAAGATAATTACAATCAAATTTTGCCCATGTACAAATACACAGCTGCCGATAATCCGCAAGCTGTGTATCCTGGATTGGACAAAGCCATAGAAAAATTAGTTACCACTGTTCATCTGCACCGAGTAGCCGATTGGACAGATGACTGCTATCTCCAAATAGGTAGATCGCAATATCTCAAACAAGATTTCGAATCTGCGGAGGAAACTTTGGAGTATTTTATTCAGGAATTTAATGAAGAAGGGCAATCCAAATCGCTCGCCAAGAGTGCTAAGAAAGGTCGAAAGCCAACCACGCGAACTTCATCAGGGAGCGCCACAAAAACCTCTAAATCAAAAGAAAAGGAAAATAAAAAGCTGATACAGGAAAGGAAAAAGCAGATAAATAAACAAAAATCAGGCAAAAAGGTGTCTGCCAAAGACGCTAAGGCTATTCGAGAAGCTCGTAAGCAGGCCCAGGAAGCCGAGAAGACAAAAGAAATAAATACGGAAAAACAAACTGAATCTCCATTAGCCAGCACCGAATCAGATGAAAATGGTATAAATAAAACCCTTGGAGGCCAAGAACACAAGCCTAAATCTTATTTCATGAAGCATAAACCTTGTTATCAGGAGGGTTTGGTATGGCTTGCAAGAACGTATATTGAGAGACAGAATTATGATAATGCGCGAATGTATATCAAGCAATTAGAAAATGATCCTTACACTTTTAAAGATGTTAGAGCCCATTGTGCTGCGGTAGACGCCTATTCTCATCTTAAACAAAAAAATTATAACCTTGCGGTTATTCCTCTACGCAAGGCTATTGAACTGAGTAGTGATAAAAGAGAAAAAGCCAGGTTTACCTTCATTTTGGGGCAACTTCTCGAACAAACAGGCAATTTTGCGGAGGCTTCAACAGCTTATGATAGGGCATTGAAATACCATTATAGCCCTGAAATGGACTTTTATGCCCGCCTTAGATCTGTAATTTGCCAAAGCAGGGCTGTCGTAGGTAATCAGCAGAGTATTGTTCGCGAATTGGAGCGCATGATTAAAGAGCGCAAGTATGCTGAGTATCGCGATCAGCTGTATTACTCTATGGGTATGACCAATTTGCAGGCCGGAGATACCGCCAAAGGTATTGAACAATTAGAATTAGCATTAAAGCAAACCAATGCATCTAGACAAAATCAGGTAGAAATATATTACACCTTAGCAAACTTGTATTACGATCAGGAAAAATATGTATTGGCTAAGAAAAACTTTGATAGTGCTATCAATGTGATGAGCAAAACAGATGAAAGAAAACCTCAATGCGAACGCATATCACGAAGTATATCTGAAATTGCTTCAAATATAGCCACCATTGAACAACAGGACAGTTTGCTCAATATTGCAGGCATGTCAGATGACGAAAAAATGGAACTGGCCAAAAAAATAAAACAGGAAAAAGAACTGGCCCAACAAAAAGAAAATGAGCCAGACCCGGCAAGTAAACCATCGGGCTCGGGTACATTTTATTCTGCTGGATCTCGTCCGCTTTTCTTTGCTTATGACCAAAAAAATAGCAAGCGTAACCAGCGTGAATTTGAGAAAAAATGGGGTACCAGACCCTTAGAAGATGACTGGCGTAGAGCCAATAAAGCTGCTAATGCCTTTGCTGAGAACGAGTCAACAGAAGAGGGCTCGTCAACGGGCGCATCCAGAAGTAAAATGACCACAATGGAAATGCAAGAAATTTTACGCGATGTACCCGCTAGCCCAGGCGCCATGACTGAAGCAAATGATAAAATCCAACAAGCCTTGTTTAATTTGGGTGGTCTGTTTCGTGACAAACTTGAAAGAGCCGACAAGTCATTGTTGTATCTGCAACAACTTGAAAAGCGATATCCAGCACACCATCAGGAAGCAGATGCATTTTATATAATGTATTTGGATTATCTTGATTTGGGCAATCTGGCTATGGCAGACAGCTATCGACAGCGGATTATAAGTAGTTATCCAGAAAGCATTTATGCTACAGTTCTAAACGATCCAAACTATTTCAAAAAGAAAAAAGAGGAGGAAAATAAACTAAATACTTATTATGCTAGTACTTATGATCATTACTCAAAAGGCAATTATCAGAAGGCATATCAGATGGCATCTGAGTCCAATAATCTCTTTGGGAATAATAATCAGCTTAGGTCAAAATTTGCATTAATCAATGCCCTTAGTGTAGGTAATCTCAAAGGCGTTGACGAATATATGCAGGCTCTCCGTGAAGTCGTAGCCAAATACCCAAATACAGAAGAGCAAACTCGGGCTCGCGAGATTTTGCGTTTATTAGGACAAAGGGTAGGCGCAGAGACAGGAAAAACAGAAGATGTATCCGCTTCTGTTCCCCAAATGGCAGGCAATGAACTATATAAAAATGAGCCAGAAGAGCAACACTTTATTATTATTGTTCTAAACGGTGCTGGTTTTTCATTGGATAATGCCAAAATAAAGGCATCTGATTTTAATCGCATATATTTCAGCCTGGATCAACTTAAAGTTTCCAATATAGTCATAGGGGAAAACAATCAAACCCCTGTTGTGGTAGTGCGTAGATTCAACAATCAGACTTCAGCCATGAAATATTATGATGCAATCATTAAAAATCGCAAGGATTTTAATGATGATGTTACCCAATATGAAGTATTTGCCATTAGCCAAAACAATTATCGCGCGTTGGTTGCCAATCGCTCAGCGGAAACATACCGCGAGTTTTTCATTCAAAACTATTTGAAGTAAATTTATTCTGGTGGGCTCAATGCTAGAATACTCAACTTTTGGGGATCAATTTGTTTGGTACTTATATTCCACGTATATTGCTGACCTGGCATCAAGTCAATAAAATTATCTTCGGGAGGCTCAATAAGTCCTGGATAGTCAATCATGCATCCAATTAAAGGGGTCTTCGCTGATATAGTGACCGCAAAACCTTCATTAGTTGGTTCGATTTCCACGTTGAGTTCTTTTTGTATGCGCCATTTTCGCAGTCCACTAGGCACAATAATTTGTGTTAGGTTTTGATTGTCATGTGAATATTGGAGGGCAACCCATTGATTTATTTTTTTGTTTCCATAAATATGAATACCTTTTATCGACTTAGCATTCGCATTTGTCATGCCTGTTTTTAACCTTAACCTCTCGCCCGATTTTTTTGCACTATAAATATTCCATTCAATAGATTCTGTATTTGGTAAATCACTGACCACATGTAACTCCCCGGATGCACTTAATTGCATCAGCGTAGGTCGGAAAGCCCTTTTGGCGTAGAAATACAATGCCTTGGGTTGGGATAGAAAGTCATTGGCTGACCAAGAAACTGCTGGCCAACAATCATTCCACTGCCAAAAAAGTGACCCCATACAGTATGGTTTTGCCTTGCGATGAGCTATTATGGCATCCGATATTCCCCTGGCTTGCATAAGTTGACTTAAATAAACCCACTCTTCCAGCGTAGTAGGATCAGGATAATCCCTTTTCAGATATTCCTTAATAATTTTGGCCCCACGAGTATGTTTTTGATACATTTTCCAATGATCTTCGGGCAAGACTCCAGGCCCTGGTTTTCCAGCGAACTTCTCCATTGTTGATGGCGCTGGGTAAGACTGAAATCCAAACTCACTCATAAAGCGGGGAATATTTTCCAAAAAATGACTAAACGGATAACCGTCATGCCATACAAACCAATCATGTGCATCCCCCTCCGTGAGGTAAGGCTTTGATCCTCTTCCATATCGAGGAGAGCTCTCCCAATATGCCATTTCTGGATTTACAACAGAAACCTGTTTGGGCAGGATTTCGCGAAAAAGTACATCATATGCCATTTGTATATGTGCCACATTTTCAGCACTTCGACCATTTTTCCATCCCCAATTAGACCAACCCTCAGCTACCTCGTTATTGCCGCACCACAGTGCTATGCAGGCGTGGGGATTAAGTCGATTGAGCTGATGCGCTGCTTCGCGTTCTGCTGATGCCAAAAAGCCGGGATTGTCTGGATACATGGCACAGGCAAACATAAAATCTTGCCATACCATGATGCCCAAGGAGTCACATAAATCATAAAATTTATCACGCTCATATAGGCCGCCTCCCCATACCCGCAGCATGTTAATATGTGCTTTATGGGCCCTTTGAAGTGATTGGGTATAGTCCTCGTCGGACGCTTCGGTTGGAAAAAAATGTAATGGAATCCAATTGGCGCCTTTCATGAAAATGGGTTTTCCATTGATTTGGAATGCAAAACTGCTGCCTTTCTTATCTTTTTCCTGCACCAGGGAAACATGGCGAAAGCCAATCTTTCGTTTATAATTTAATATGGTTTGACTATCAGTGTTCAAAATCCTTACTTCGAGTTCATACTGCTTAGCCTCACCATAGGGTTGGGGCCACCATTTTTCTGGATTTTTTACGGCGACCTCCCATTGAAGCTCATTTTTACCATTTTTACAAGAATGCTCGATACGCTCTATTAACTCGCCATCCAACCTTATCTCCGTAAAAAAAGTCCCGCCAGTTTGACTTTGTAACATACAAGAACTTTGTATGTAGCCATCTTTAAGATCAGTGGTTAAGCCAACATGTAGGCGATCTATCGCAGCAAATGTTGGTTCACGTATTAGCAAACCAATTTTTTGGGATATCCCTGCAGCAGGTATTTTTGGCGCCCAATCCCAACCAAACATATATTGTGCCTTTCTTGCCATTACCCTTGGCCCCTCCGGCAATGAGTCTCCTTGTTCGTCATATTGTTCGGCAGCTATCTTCATCACTGGAAGTATTTGTATCGAAATGGAATTTCTGCCTGCTACTACTAAAGGTTTGATATCAAATGAAAATGGGGTAAACATATTACCGCATCTACCTGCCCACCTGCCATTTATTGACACATCGGCATAGGTATCAACACTTTTTAATAATAAAATTAATTCCCGGGCACGAAGGTGAGTGCTGTCCAGCTGGAATGTGGTTTCATATATCCAGGTTTGATCACATATTTCAAGGGCTGCCGCTTCAAATTCCGGACTAAATAAATCCGGCAATAGTCCTGATGCAGCCAAATCTGCGGGTACATATCCCGGCACTTTAGCCGCAACTTCGACAGTATTGTCTGCACTGCGGATTCTCCAGCCCTCATCTAACCAAATGGTATCCGTTTGCGCATCCAGCTCTACTGGTATATGGATAATACAAAATGCGATCAAAAGAAGGCGCATGCAATACATTGGTGTTAATTTTTTCATACGCTACAAATTTGACAATTTATCCTGTTTCTCCCGTCTTTAATGCGCGCATTTTTAATATATGACATCCACTATTGTCATTTCAACCAAATGAAGTAATACTTGTTGGTAGGTTTGTAATCACACAGACGGACAATTCTAGCATTTGCGCTTATTTTTGCATCATTGGAAACATTGAATCATATATTAAACACTTTTCGGAAGGCGAACGCGTTCCGTAGTCTATTGAGCTGGATAAACGATCCAGACCAGCGCCTCACCCAATTGACCGGTATGGCCGGGGCTCAACTTAGTTTCATCCTAGCTGCTCTGCAGCAGGAAAAGCCCTCTTCCCACATGGTCATTGCAACAGATAAGGAAGAGGCAGCCTATTGGTTTAACAACCTTGAAGCAATCTTAGAAAACAAACAAATTTGGTTTTTACCTGATTCTTTTAAAAGGCCAGGAAATTTCGATGAACTCAACAACACACAAGTCCTTCAGCGCAGTGAGACGATCAATCAATTTACCTCAGGTCTGGCTAAAGCCAATATCATGGTTACCTATCCTGAGGCGCTTTTTGAATGTGTGGTCGCACCAGATAAGTTGCGTGAATCAAGGATTGATATTGGTATTCAAGAAAAGCTGGATCTGGACTTTCTGACGGAGGTTTTGCACGAGTACGGCTTTGAACGCACTGATTTTGTATACGAACCCGGGCAGTTTTCTATCAGGGGTTGTATTGTAGATATTTTTTCCTATGGCAATGAGCTGCCTTATCGAATTGAATTGTTTGACGATATAGTTGAGCGAATCAGATTGTTTGATCCTGAGGATCAGCTGTCTAAAAGAACCATCGCCAGAGTTTTGATAGTGCCCAACTTGAATACCCGCTTTGAGCGGGAAGACAAAGTGCCCATTTTTGCTTTGTTGGATCCAGCGGTTACCATCTGGACCACTCAGCTAACCAATATTCAGGATCGTCTTCAAATATGTTTTGATGCGGCTAAAAGCTACTCAGGAAAACTAAACGATATTGAGGATGAAGCGTTAGCTAAAATTTTAAGCGATCGTGTTTTTGTCAGACCCGCAGAAGCTTTAGAAGGTATTTCATCCTTCAAAACTGTAGTGTTACAATCTCAAGACAAGAAATATGATCATCAGATTTTATTTCAAGGCCAAGCTCAACCTGATTTTCACCGCAAGTTCGATTTGCTCATTGAAAATCTGCATCAGAACGAGAAGGAAGGCTTGAAAACGTATATTTTTACAGACAATCCCAGGCAGATTGAGCGATTGTATTCCATTTTTGAAGATTTGAAAGCCGAGGTTCGTTTTGAACCGGTACTTATTTCAATAGATCAGGGTTTTGTAGACAAGTCTGTAGGAATCGCTTGTTATACGGATCATCAAATTTTTCAGCGCTATCATACATACAGGCTTCGGAAACGGTTTTCAAGAGACCAGGCCATCAGTATGAAATTGTTGAAAGAACTCCAGCCTGGGGATTTTGTCACCCATATTGATCATGGCGTAGGCAGATATTCGGGACTTGAGCAACTCAATATCAATGGTCAGATCCAAGAAGCCGTTCGCATTGTTTACCAAAACAATGATTTGCTTTATGTAGGTATCAACTCGCTACATAAATTGTCCAAATATGTGGGCAAAGAAGGCACTGAGCCCAAGATTCATAAACTTGGTTCCGATGCGTGGAAAAATTTAAAGCAGCGCACCAAGTCCAAAGTCAAAGATATTGCTGCTGAATTGATTAAGCTTTATGCTAAGCGTCGCGCTTCAAAAGGCCATGCATTTGGCAAGGACAATTATTTGCAGCACGAGTTGGAAGCATCATTTATATATGAGGATACCCCAGACCAGTTGAAAGCTACACAAGATGTGAAAGAGGATATGAGTAAGCCTTATCCAATGGATAGGCTTATATGCGGTGATGTAGGATTTGGTAAAACAGAAGTAGCCGTTAGGGCTGCATTCAAAGCTGTTGTAGACGGAAAACAAGTAGCTATTTTGGTACCTACTACAATTCTTGCTTTGCAGCATTACAGGACTTTCAATGAGCGTTTGTCAGAATTCGGTTGCAAAGTAGACTATATCAATCGTTTTCGCTCAGCCGCTGAAAAAAAACAGATAGCCACGGACCTTAAATCAGGTAAAATCGATATTATAATCGGTACTCATGGTATACTCAGCAAGGATATTGGTTTTAAAGATTTAGGATTGCTCATCATAGATGAGGAGCAAAAATTTGGGGTAGGTGCCAAGGAAAAACTTAGGTCCTTGAAAGTTAATGTGGATACCCTTACCCTTACTGCAACCCCTATTCCCCGAACGCTTCAATTTTCCTTAATGGCAGCCAGAGATCTGTCCATCATTCGTACACCGCCCCCCAATCGCCAACCCATTCATACAGAGGTTCGGGTCTTTAATGATGATTTAATTCAGGATGCCATATACTCAGAAGTAAATAGGGGTGGTCAAGTTTTTTTTGTGCATAACCGTGTCAAATCTCTACCAGACATGGCTGCCATGATCCAAAAACTTTGTCCGGATGTCTCTGTAGCTACCGTACATGGCCAGGTAGACCCCAAGGTTTTGGAAAACACTTTGGTAGATTTTATCGATGGGAAATTCGATGTATTGGTCTCTACCAATATTATTGAAACGGGCTTGGATATCCCCAATGTCAACACCATCATCATCAACAATGCTCATCAATTTGGTATGAGTGATCTTCATCAGCTCCGTGGACGCGTAGGCAGAAGTAATCGAAAAGCATATTGCTTTCTTTTTGCTCCTCCACTTTCTGTGCTTACTACAGACGCGCGCAAGCGTTTGAAGACCCTGGAGGAATTCACAGATTTAGGCTCTGGTTTTAATATTGCCATGCGCGATTTGGATATCAGGGGATCTGGAAATTTGTTGGGGGCTGAGCAAAGTGGATTTATTGCAGAAATAGGATATGATTCATATCAAAAAGTGCTGGAGGAAGCTATAGCAGAATTAAAAGAAAATGAATTCAGAGACGTATTCAAAGAAGAACTTAAAAAGAGTGGTTCTCCTGTGCGCTTTGTGCAGATTGAAACGGATGTAGAGATGCACATTCCAGACAGTTATGTGGTTAGTATTCAAGAGAGGTTGAGCCTCTATACTGAATTGGATGCATTAGAAAATGAGGAGCAAATAGAGGAGTTTCAGGAGAAACTCAAAGATAGATTTGGCCCTATGCCAACCCAGGTTTTGGACTTATTTGAAGGTTTGCGATTGCGTTGGATAGCAAAACAAATGGGGATAGAGCGGCTTTTTATAAAAAATGGCAAACTGATGGCGTACTTTTTGTCCAATCCGTCCGCTTTGTTTTACGAACAGCCGCTATTTCAAGCCTTTCTAAAGGTAATGGCCGAAGAAGGCAGCGCTTTGGGGGTGCAGTTGAGAAATGATCTTAAAACTTTAGGGCTACACGCTCAGAATATAAAATCGCTTCGAGCTGCCACTCAATTGATGGGAGGGATTTATAATCGTTGTCAAGAGCTCCTTGGTTCACAAGGCAAATCCGTGGGCTAAAGCTTCTTGCTGCGCTATTTTTGCTATCTTTGAGCGGTTAAGTTGGCAACAAATTACAAATGGGTTTCAAATCTAAAATAATACGCCCCTACGCTCGCAAAATCTCGAGGGACATTCAAAAATGGAGTGCGAATGCCTTGTCTGCTCAACATCAAATTCGCAATAACCTGATCCGTGAGGCAGCAAATACCCAATTTGGGGTTGATCACCGTTTTGGTGAAATTAAGACCTACGAGGATTTTAAAAGGAATATTCCAATTAGAGACTATGAAGGTTTCAGGCCCTACATTGATCGTATATTAAAGGCTGAAAAAAATATTTTATGGCCGGGTAGACCAAAGTATTTGGCCAAAACCAGTGGTACGACCTCTGGTGTTAAATACATTCCCCTGACCAGGCAGAGCATGCCGAATCATTTTGGAACTGCCCGCAACGCAGTACTCAATTTTGCTGCCAAAGCCAATCATTTTTCTTTTTTGGATGGAAAAATGATTTTTCTATCTGGCTCACCAGAAATGCAGCAAACGGCAGGAATTCCAACTGGGCGACTATCTGGTATAGTGAATCATCAAATACCTGCGTGGCTGCGTACCAATCAGCTTCCTTCTTATAAAACCAATTGTATTGAAGATTGGGAAACTAAACTTCAAGGTATTGTCCAGGAAACCATACAGCAGCCGATGTCCTTGATTAGCGGTATTCCACCATGGGTTCAAATGTATTTTGAATGGCTGTTGAAGAAATCCGGAGCTCCAGACATCAAGACTCTTTTTCCAGATTTTTCTGTTTTTGTGTATGGAGGGGTGAATTATGAACCCTACCGAAGTAGTATGGAAAGCTTAATAGGTGGGCAAATTCATACCATTGAAACCTACCCGGCTTCCGAAGGCTTTATAGCTTTTCAAGACGAACCAGCAAATAACGGTTTGCTACTTAATGTGGATAGCGGTATATTTTTTGAGTTTGTGCCCGTGGACACCTATTTCGACACTGAACCTCAGCGAATCAGTCTGGATCAAGTGCAAAAGGGGGTTAACTATGCCCTTCTATTGAGTACCAATGCAGGTTTGTGGGCTTATGATATCGGTGATACCGTTGAGTTTGTTGAACTGGAACCATATCGTATTAAGGTCACAGGAAGGGTTAAACACTATATTTCAGCGTTTGGCGAACACGTTATTGGTAAAGAGGTCGAACATGCCATGAATTTGGCTTGTGCTTCTACTGATGCTTCGATTGTCGAGTTTACCGTGGCGCCTCAAGTCACACCAATAGATGGAGGGCTTCCCTATCATGAATGGTTTGTTGAGTTTGAAAAACAGCCGGAAGATTTGCAGCAATTTGTAGAAATTCTCAACGAACAAATGACAGAGCAAAATATTTATTATAAAGATCTCATAAGAGGCCAAATCCTGCGTCCTTTGGTATTGCGACCGCTAGTTAAGGATGCTTTTCGATCTTACATGAAGGTGCTTGGCAAGCTTGGTGGTCAAAATAAGGTTCCCAGGCTTACTAATGACCGAAAAATTGCAGAAGCACTATCTTCTTACTTGGAACTTTAATTAGTTTCTTAAACTTTAGCATGCAAAAAGAGAAAAAAGATAAGCATTTTCTTAAAAAACCCTCATATCCTGGCGGTCCTGAGGCAATGAGTGCCTTTATATCAGCTCATCTGGTATACCCTCAAGATGCTATTGATCAAAAAATAAGCGGTATGGTTCAATTGGAATTGACCATTTCCCATCAGGGGGAGGTTTTGGACACAAAGGTATTACACGGCCTGGGATACGGCTGCGATGAAGAAGCAAAGAGGGTAGCCAAGCTATTGAAGTTTCACGTTCCCAAGAATAGGGGAATAAAGGTTCGTTTTTTCAAAAAAATAAACATCCATTTCGGTTTGAAACAATCACAAATAACGCCAGTACCTTCACCTACAGTTTCAGCTACTCAACAGCATTTCACCTATGAGTACAAACCGAATCCTACTTCTAATCCTACTGATAAACCTGCCACAAGTCCAAAATCTAATACCATTACCTTCACCGTCAAAATAGGGTGAATTTTGTTAAAAATTGCTTAAATTTTATAGCGTAAATTTTAGTTTTCGACTATAAGTAAGTGATTTTGAGTAGCATTCCATTTATATTTTATATGCTAATTGGTGTGAATTACCTGTTATTAAATAGGCGGAGTTGCATTATTGCCGTTTTTAAATCGTATCTTTGAAGGGTATTCTTTAATTATTATAATGCAAGTTGTTCGTTTTTCTCATAAGGCGCCTAAGATTCACCAGGAGTTGCGCCGTCGCGTTAATCAGTATTTTCAAGAAACAGGCAAAAAACAAACTGGTAATTGGTCCCTTTACCTTAAGTCGGCTTTATTGTTAAGTGCAGTTTTATTTCTGTACGTCCATTTAATGTTCTTTACGCCACCTACTTGGTTAAGTATCATCGAATGTATGCTATTAGGAGTTGCTGTGTCCATGGTCGGCTTTAATGTAATGCACGATGGAGCGCATGGAAGCTTTAGTCCCTACAAGTGGCTTAATGAAATGGCGGGTTTATCAGTCAATTTTTTAGGAGCCAATATTTTCATGTGGAAGACTAAGCACAATACGGTGCACCATACTTTTACAAATATTGATGGAGTAGATGATGATATTGATGCTAGACCTTTCCTCAGACTTAGTCCCGAGCAAAAGAGGTACAAAATACATCGATTTCAATACCTTTATTTTCCATTTATTTACGCCCTGCTCTATATTTTTTGGGTGTTTTTTACCGATTATAAAAAATATTTTACCGGGAAAGTTGGGGTTATACCCATTCAGAAAATGCATTGGTATGAACATTTGATTTTTTGGGGATTTAAGGTGTTTTTTGCTGCAGCATTTGTAGCACTACCCATCTACTTATTGGGTTTTATGCCTTGGCTTATTGGCTTTTTAGTTTTCGGTTTTACTACTGGTTTGGTGTTGAGTCTTGTTTTCCAGTTGGCGCATACTGTTGAAGATACTGCTTTTCCAATGCCGGATGACACTTCCCGAATGGAAGATGAATGGGCTGTGCATCAACTTCGGACTACTGCTAATTTTGCCAATGGAAAGCCTTGGGTGCTATGGGTTACAGGGGGGCTAAATTATCAAATTGAGCATCACCTTTTCCCTAATATTTCTCATATACACTATCCCGCATTAAGCAAAATAGTACGAGAGATATGTACTGAATATCAATTGCCCTACGTAGAATACCCTAAAATAAGACAGGCAGTCATGTCTCATATCCGTCACCTTAAGCATATGGGGCAACGCGATGATTTAGCTTTGGCATAAGTTGGTGGATAAGTAGGATTACTTATTTGTAAGCCTTTATCGCCAACAGAATTATGCTTTCGTCTTGCACTTGTACCAATGTGGTCATTTGTCCTATGTCAGCTATTAGACTAAAGGCTATTGAACCATGACGGTTTTTCTTATCGCTGAACATAAAGGACAATATTTCATCAGCCTGATGACCTTCAAATGAAAGTTTGGGGTACCACTCACTCAATTTTTGATTCATCTGATTAAGTACTTCAGGTTTCATGATTCCAAGTTCTACAGCCAGTTGATTTTCAATTTGCATACCTGCAGCTACTGCCCAGCCATGAGATATTGGTGTATTGTTTTTCAAAAAAAGGCTCTCCAACGCATGTCCAACTGTATGCCCATAATTTAGGGATTTACGAATAGATTTTTCACTTGGATCCTTTGTAACTAATTCCATTTTTACAGGAATAGCACCTTCAAGTAGCATTGGCCAATGCATAGCATTTTTCCAGGGTTGTGGCCCCATGGATATAATTTGATTCCAAAATTCAGGGTCTGCCAATAATGCATGTTTACATATTTCTGCAAACCCGGAATGTAGCTCTTGTGGTGCAAGTGTATTTAGAAAATACGGATCAATAAGTACCGCAACGGGCATATGTGTGCTACCAACCTGATTTTTCAGGGCGCCCAAATCTATCCCAGTTTTACCCCCAAGAGCTGCATCGGCCATAGACAATAGGGTAGTAGGAATATGCAGCACATCCATTCCCCGGTGATAAGTAGCAGCACAAAATCCACCAATATCAGTGATCACCCCGCCTCCTAGCGCAATCAAGAGGCTGTTTCGATTAGCATGAAGCTTGCTGAGAGCGGACCAGATATACGCACAAGTTTCCAGATTTTTGTGTTCCTCGCCAGGTCGGATTTGAATGGTGTAAAATTTTTTTTCTGAAAACATATTTGTGAAATAGCCCAGGCAATACTCGCTGCTATTGTCATCTACCAAAACATAGATTCCGTCATAGGATTGGCTCGAAATCCAATTTTGTAATCTTTCCCAGGGAGATTCGATCCATACAGGATGTATCCATGTTTTCATCAATGCGTACTTTAATGGAGTTGATCAATCATATCCACACTCCAGGCCTGAGCTTTCTCTTTGAATAGCACCTTTGTCTTGCGCCAGGTTTCTGCAAATAGCTCGGACTGACGATAGGAATCCAAGTGTTCTGGAGACTGCCATATGCTATAGGTCATAAATACATTTTTATCCATTTTGTCCCGCCACAATTCAAGATGTAAACAGCCATTAAATCCCCGAATTTGATATTTTGATGCTTCAAATATTGTTAAAAAAGTCGCAGCCTCTTCGGGTAAAAAGGTCATCCTGACAATACGTTTTATCATTGTATTTACTCTTTTACTATGCAAAACTATTTATATCCCTCAAACAAGTGAAAATTTAACCGATTACTATTCAGCTATCCATCACATTTTGCTTTAAGTTTACCGGCGTCATCGATAAATAACCTTATGAAATTGGATATAAGTTCAATACTGATTCCAACGCTATTGGTAAACATAATCTTTCCGACTAAGATGAGGGTGTTTTAAGGATAAATGAATGAGGTCTGGCAATAACCATGAATTCATCATAACTTTATACGTAATTAATCGTTTAAAATTATATTTGACGCTAGTTTCGCCATTTATATTTGAATCAAATTTTATCAAACAAAGTTTAAGCCATTGAGTGAAATTATTTTGACTATTGAGGGAGTTGAT
>CAYUZA010000036.1:17380-18497 GCA_964449535.1 uncultured Saprospiraceae bacterium | reverse complement strand
TTGTGGCAGTTGGACCGGGAAAGGATGGAAACCTCATGACTGTGTCAGTGGGAGACATCGTACTTTATGGCAAATATGCCGGTCAGGAGCTCCAGCACAATGGAGAAGACTATCTGATTATGCGCGAAGACGATATTCTCGTAATCCTGTAATCCAATAGTAACTTTCTTTTTTATCTAACCATTAAATATAAAATTCAACACTATGGCTAAAGAAATTAGCTTTAATACGGAAGCCAGAGCCTCCCTTAAATCAGGGATTGACGCATTGGCAAATGCAGTAAAAGTAACATTAGGACCTAAAGGCCGTAATGTAGTTATCCAAAAAAGCTTCGGCGCACCTACCATAACTAAGGATGGTGTTACTGTAGCAAAAGAAGTAGAACTGGAGAACCCAGTTGAAAACATGGGAGCACAAATGCTAAAGGAAGTGGCTTCTAAAACCGCAGATCAGGCAGGTGATGGTACTACTACAGCTACCGTATTAGCTCAGGCAATGGTCACTGCAGGTATGAAAAATGTAACTGCCGGCGCTAATCCTATGGATCTAAAAAGAGGTATTGACAAAGCTGTGAAAGTTGTAGTTGAGTCACTAAAAGGCCAATCCGAAATAATAGGAGAAGATTTTGACAAGATCAAACAAGTGGCATCCATTTCAGCTAACAATGACGATGAAATAGGCAGCTTGATTGCAGACGCCATGAAGCGCGTGTCCAAAGACGGTGTGATCACTGTAGAAGAAGCGAAAGGTACGGATACTTATGTAGAGGAAGTAATGGGTATGCAGTTTGACAGAGGTTACTTGTCTCCATACTTCATCACCGATGCTGAAAACATGACTACGGAGTACGAAAACCCTTATATCCTAATCTATGACAAGAAGATTAGCAACATGCAGGAAGTTCTTCCAGTGTTGGAAAGAGTGGTACAAACAGGTAGACCGCTACTGATCATCTCTGAAGACGTAGATTCTCAGCCACTTGGTGTTTTAGTAGTGAACCGCCTTCGCGGAGGTTTGAAAGTAGTTGCTGTTAAAGCACCTGGTTTTGGTGACCGTCGTAAAGCCATGCTTGAAGATATCGCCATTCTTACAGGTGGTACTGTAATCTCTGAAGAGC
>CAYUZA010000036.1:0-17370 GCA_964449535.1 uncultured Saprospiraceae bacterium | reverse complement strand
TATAAGTTGGAAAACACTGAAATTTCTCACTTGGGTCACGCAGAGAAAATCACCATCGACAAGGATAACACAACGATTGTAAACGGATCCGGTGATCCTGAACGCATCAAAGCACGCATCAACCAGATCAAACAGCAAATCGAAGTAACTACATCAGACTACGACAAGGAGAAACTGCAGGAACGCCTGGCAAAATTGGCTGGTGGTGTTGCAGTACTCTATGTTGGGGCTGCTACAGAAGTAGAAATGAAAGAAAAGAAAGACCGTGTAGATGATGCTTTGCATGCAACTCGCGCGGCCATAGAAGAAGGTATTGTACCAGGAGGAGGAGTTGCACTGGTGCGTTGTATCGCGAAGTTGACCGACATGAAAGGTGCCAATGAGGATGAGAATATAGGAATCCAGATTGTGCGCAAAGCATTGGAAGCTCCGCTTCGCACTATCGCAGAGAATGCCGGAGTAGAGGGTTCCGTAGTACTACAGGAAGTAATGCGCAACAACGGCAGCTATGGCTACAATGCCCGCATGGATAAATATGAAGACATGAAAGCTGCCGGAGTTATAGATCCTACTAAAGTGGCTCGAGTAGCCGTAGAAAATGCAGGGTCTATTGCTGGTATGATTTTGACTACGGAGTGTGTGATCAATGACAAACCAGAGCCTAAGGAAGCAGCGCCAAATATGGCCGGCATGGGCGGAGGTATGGGCGGCATGATGTAATCGAATAGAAAAATAGCCTCACAAAAGGGTTTCTTCCACTAGGGAGAAACCCTTTTTCAATAAGTTAAATTTATAGAAAATATCCATCTAATCGCATATGGATGTTTAATTGAGATTTTTGCTTTTCATGTTGGTGCCTTCACTGTTCCAAACGTAAGAATCCCACCAGAACTTGATTGAATAACACACTACATCTATTAAACTGTATATGCATTGATTCATACAACATTCAAGGTACACGCTGTAAAAAAAATTAACTAACCGAAGGAACTACCTTTGCTTATCTCCTTTTATAAAACGAACCGAATCCTGTTTTTTGCCGTTTCGGACCTGAAGAAGATACACACCGGCAGGCAGATTGGATACATCCAATTGGTGCGACTCTTGCGGATAAAAAACCATAGGGATACGAGCAACCAACCAGATTCGCCCCAGTAAGTCTGCAATCAAAACTTCATGTTCTTCATTTCCATCAAATTGAAATGCGTAATTAAGCTGCTCATTCACAGGATTAGGAAAAACTTTTAAAAGCATTAATTTATCAGGAAGAACACCATATCCCAATTTACTAAAAGACTCTATGGATTTAAACAAATTCAACCTGCCTCCGGTTACTGTCCTGCCTTGGAGACTGGACAATGGATCTACGCCGTCTAGGATTGCTTCACGTATCACTGAAGCTGCTTCGGCTGGTTTTTCTCTGCTAAGCATAGAAAAGTCAGCATCAGGCATAGCGTACAACAGAGCAACAGCACCTGCAACCAAAGGTGCAGCATAAGAAGTTCCAGATTCTGTATTGTAAGTATTGCCTGTGCGGGTGGAAAAAAGAGCTTCACCCGGGGCTCCAAGATCAATGCTATTCATCCCATAAGCAGCTGCCTTGTCTAAGGTATCTAATCGAGTAGTTGCCGTTACACCAATCATATAAGGACTTGTGCAATTTGTGGGCATATCTCCAACAAAATCAACATCCCAGCGACTATTTGCCGTCGCTCCTACGGTAAGAATGCCTTCTTTTCCGAGTTCATCGATCAAATCACACCATTCTGAAAAAACAGGATCATCGTTCGGCTTAGTCTTGTCAAACCCAAAAGAAGCATTAACGGCAACAACAAAGGAACCAACACTGCCATCACTTTGATTGTATCTCCTTCTTTCAGTCAATACATAACGAAAGGCTTTTAGTATATCAGAAATATAATCAGCCTCAGATACACTCAAGATCTTCACTTGCCAGTTGATACCAGCTACTCCAATACAATTGTTTCCAGTTGCACCTATTAGCCCGCCAATACGAGTTGCATGATTGCCAGAAGACACATTATTATTCATACTCGTTTTCGCATTCAGTCCCGCATAGTCATCGACATAACCATTACCATCATCATCTATCATATTGCCGGGAATCTCTCCATGATTGTATCGAATGGTACCTTGCAAATCATCATGCGTAAAATCGATGTTGTTTTTTTCCAAAACTGCAACCACAATGGTATCACCTAAATAGGTGAGGCCACCAGTTTGATTAACCCAGGCAGCAGCACTTTGTATAACCTTGTGGTGCCATTGGAGTGAAAATGAAGGATCATTAGGTTCATTACTACGCTGGGTTGACTTAAAATTATAAGTAACAAATTCCACTCCTTCAAATGTTTTATAAAGTCTTTCCTTTACGACAGAAGCCGGCTCACCACTTGACCATGTAAAAGCATATAAATTCCTTTCCGGAATCAGCACTTCCCAGGTTCCGTTACGGTCAACAAAAGAGGAAACTGGCTCAGGTAAGCTTTTATTAAATTTGACAACAAGTGATTTTGGATCATAGGACTGTTGCGCATTTGATTCTGAAATAAGAATCAACCCAAACACCAAGAGTAAAAAAAAGCGCATACTGATATATTTAATAGATTAAAAACGTAAATCCAATCTGTTTCGCATTTCAAATTTTAAAAAAAAACAAAATTACATCAACTGACCCAACAAATATTGAGGATAATCTCGCACATGTAGCTGTCTACTGCCATACCAGGAAAAAAACTCACCATCGACCAAAAGAATCTTAGTATTTGGCAATAAAGCTTGAAATAAATGGATATGTTTTTCTTTAAATGGGTAAGGCTCAGATGATAAAAATAAAAAATCCGGAGTCAATTCCATCAGTTTTTTTTCATCCAAAATCGGATAGCGTTGAAAATCTTGTAAAACATTGACCAAACCACAGGTGTTCAACATAAAATGGATGTATGTGTCCGCACCCACACCCATTATTGGGTTGTTCCAAATCAAATATAAGACCCTCGAACCATAGAAAGGTTTAAATTGAACGGACATTTCAGACCAAAATTTCTTTTTAATATCAGATATAGTTTTTGCCTGCGAAGTCTTATTTAAAAGTCGCCCAAGCTCCATTATCATGTCTAGTTCCGCATCCTGCGATCGTATATCACTCAACCATACAGGTAACTGGGACTGTAGTTGCTCTATTTGAAATTTTTCATTTTCCTCTTTATTTCCTATGATGAGATCCGGCTTGAGGTCGTAAATTCTATCCAAGTGTAAATCCTTTGTTCCCCCAATTTTGACAATCTGCTTAACTCTGTTTTTAGGATGGATACAAAAGCGAGTTCGGCCTACCAGTGAATCATCTGCGCCGAGGTCAAAAACCAGCTCTGTCTGGCTGGGCACCAATGAAACGATGCGTTTGGGGGGGAATGATGGCAGGTATACTTCCCTACCGCATTGGTCAGTGACATACATGCGCTAATATTATTTTTCTTTCCTGAATCCCTTTTCTCCAGCTTCCACGGATATTTCAAGAAAATTTTCCTGAGGAGGTATAGGACAGTTGAATTTGTCTGAATAAGCACAAAGTGGATTGTATGCCCTATTAAAATCAAGACCAACCCGTTCAAACTTAGTGGCGTCCTGGACTTTAACTTCCATATACCTCCCACCCCCATAAGTAATTTCCCCGGTAGTCAGATCTTTGAATGGTACAAACAATTGATACTTATACAAAGGGTGTTGTTGATGCTGCCTAGACTGTAGCGCCAAAAGTTCTAATGAATGGCCATTAATCGAAAAGGATAATTTTCCGGTTACTACATAAGCCCTTTCCAAACCGCTGTACGTCCATATGGTGGTATCTCTGCCCCCAGTTTCTAAAGGTTGATAAACTGCTTCCAGTGCAAAAAGGGGGTTGTACGGATAAAAATCTAGATAAACAGTATCTTCTGGTACATATACCTGACGATCACCCTCAGTATAGGATGTATAATACATACGCCTGAATGTTTCAAGCATAGCCACAGGGTCTGATTCCTCTTGCGCGACAATGGGGGAAGAGAATATTAATAACCCTACTACAAACAGGAACTTATTCATGATTTATCATTATAATCTTTGAACCATTAGGTGATATAGATATTCTCTTGAGTTGCAGCAATCCATATTGACTAAGATCTGCGACTGTTTTCCATTCGGGATTAGCCGGAGATTGTCTGTCCAAAATGTTAATTTTTGAACCGCTTGCACACCAGACATTACCTGCATCATCCACTGCAAAATCTTCAACTCCATCCGGCATTTGAGCCAATACTTTATCCACGAAAACTCCATTAAATGACTTTAAAAAACGCTGATCCGATGATATCTGATGGATATACAGCAGGGAACCATCCGGATGTATTCGCAAAGTTCTGCCTGGATTATCACAAATATGCACAGGTAATTTATCTTTATTTACAAAAAACAGCCACAATTGGTTGGGTTCGCCTACCGTAAAAACATACAGACTATCCACATTTTTAATAGCAAAGTAGCCGACCATAGAATGATCGATGACGGGTTGGAATTCGAGCAGTCCAGAGGCTACACTTTTGTGCAATTGTTGCACAACAGGATCTTTTTGAACGACTCTTACAGCATATAACCACTTACGGTCCGGTGAAAGGGTGGGTGAATAATAAGCTGTCCCATCTCCTGTAAGTCTGGTCCATGTCGAATTAGAAAAAGAGCCAATCCAAATATCATTATGTGATGAATCAGCCGCATTGGAGACCATATAAAACGAATCGGAATTGATGAAATGTACCTGATTATTATACCCGTCTGGATTAAAAGAACTTAAATATTGAGGCGCTTGCATGATAAGCCAATCTTGCTCCCAAGTAAAATCTGCGCTATACACGTGGGTTATTGGCGTCTGAGCCATAACACTAGTATTGCATAAGATATAGAGCATTAAAACTAAAACCCATTGCCGACCCATGCATAGTATTTAATGCGTTAAGGTAGGAAATTTTTGAATGATCTCTTTTGAAAAACGGGAGATTTTTGCTACCTTTATGACAAATAAATAAAATTGTAACCCATTATGATGAACGAGCCCATTTCCTCAATTATGAGTACTAATCTGGTAACGGTGAGCAAAGAAGACACCTTGGATACCGTTGCAGATATTTTTCGTGCTAGACGCATTCACCACTTACCCGTTACAGAAGATGGCATGCTAGTTGGTTTAGTAACAACGTTTGACTTATTTAAATTGGGTAAAGATAAAAGTGAATATAGCTCTGTTAAAGTTGCAGATATTATGACCACAAAACTGGCTACTTTAGAATCCAATGCCAAAGTAGGAACCGCATGTGAAATATTCCTAGAAAATTTATTCCACGCTCTCCCTGTAGCTGAAAATGGGAAACTTATTGGGATTGTTACTTCTTTTGATGTTTTGAAATATATGCACATGAAAGAGTACCCCAATCAAGAAATAATGAGTTCCATGGTTAAAAAATAATAATACCATCATACGTTTGAAAAGTGAAGCCCAACGCTTCACTTTTTTTTTACCTAATATACAAGGCTGTCTGAAATTTTTAATATGAAATACATAAATTCCAAAGCATCTTTCATTTTAGTTTTATGCTATTTTTTCTTCCAACTTGGCATCCAAAATGGATCAGCGCAATCCACCAATTTGCAATACTACCTACCCGATGAACCCTACAATCCAGCCATATTAGATCCGGAAGCCTTTTATGGATTTCAACCAGGTGATTGGCACCTGAGTTTTGATCAGGTACAATCGTATTTACGTTATTTAACAGAAAAAACTGATCGCTTACGCTATCAAGAATACGCAAAATCACATGAGCAAAAAACATTGTTCCAACTCCTAATAAGCAGTCCAGAAAATCAAGAGAATCTGCTTACCATCAGACAAGCACACATGGATCTAACCATACCTGAAAAAAGTAAAGCAGTAGATAAAGGAAGCCTTCCGGTAGTCATACAATTGGCATATACTACGCATGGAAATGAGCAAAGTGGTATGCATGCAGCGGTATTTATGGCTTATTATTTGGCAGCAGGGCAAAGTCCATCTGTACAAAGAATGCTTCAAACCTCGATAATCATCCTTGATCCATGTATGAATCCAGACGGCACTCAGCGTTTTATCACACAAGTAAATAGCAACCGAAATGTGCATGTCACCAGTGCACCTATTCAAGCAGAATGGAATAATAGTTGGCCAGGAGGCAGAGGCAATCATTATATGTTTGATCTGAATCGGGACTGGATATCCATGACACAACCTGAAAGTAGAGGGAGAATTCAGCGCTTCCAAGAATGGATGCCTAATGTGTTGTGCGATTATCACGAAATGGGCTCACAAGAAACCTATTTTTTTCAACCTGGAGTACCCAGTCGTACAAATGCGCTCACACCCACAATGAATCAGGAGTTGACTAAAAAGATTGGCCAATATCACGCTAAAGCTTTTGACGAAAATGGTAGTCTTTATTATACTAAAGAGAATTTTGACGACTATTTTTATGGAAAAGGTTCAACCTATCCTGATATCAATGGCTCCGTGGGAATTTTATTCGAACAAGCTTCCTCAAGAGGTATTTCTGTTCAGACACAACGAGGAAAATTAAGTTTTCAGCAAACAATTCGCAATCAAATTACAGCTTCTTTTTCTTCATTGGCGGCTGCTCAAGAGATGCGTATGGAGCTTCACGATTATAAAGAAAATTTCTATTTAGAATCTGCTGCGCAATCTGCTGCCGACCCAATCCGTGGATGGCTAATGGATTTAGACAGCGATCAAACACGTATAGCCAGAATAGTAGACTTGATGCAAATGCATCAAATTAAGGTATACAGAACAAAAGTGCCTTTCAGTACAGGTGATCAAGCCTTTGACACAGGAAGCTTATACGTACCCTATCAGCAAAGACAATACAAACTTATTAAATCCCTATTTGAGCCTGTAAAATCATTCACTGATTCTATATTTTATGACATTTCTGCATGGAATATCCCTATGTCGTTTCGTGCTCGACATGCCGCCATTCCTCGAGAAAAAGGACTTACCAACGATGAATTAGAATGGATAGATAGCGAATCCTTGAGTGTAAAAAGTCAATCGGTACCATACTCTCAAGTGGGCTATGTAATACCTTGGAAAGATTATTTCAGTGCGCGTGCCCTACATTTGCTGACTTCTGAAAATGTACAAGTTTTGATAGCAGGAGAAAAAAGCCGTTTCTCAGGCAAAACGGGCCCAGTTGAAGTAATGCCTGGTGATTTACTCATACCAGCTACACAAATTGGTATTTTTGAAGAGCAGATTCACCAAAAAATGCAGTCAATCGCACAGAAGACAGGACTCGAAATACAAAGTTTACTAAGTGGATTGGCATTGTCAGGAAAGGATTTTGGAAGCCCCACCCATATTCCCGCTAGAACAATAAAGCCCCTTCTATTGGTCGGGTCAGGGATTTCGACTGCTGATGCTGGAGAAATCTGGCATCATTTGGATACAGAGATGGGGTTTCCACCCCAATTGGTGCCTGCAGAATTATGGTCATCCGTAAACCTGGATCAGTACACGCATATTTTACTAGCAGGAAGGCCTTCGATAACCAAAGAGCAAACCAAAACCTTTTCCGATTGGATTCGCAGTGGTGGCAATGTAATTTCATCTAATGGAGCCGCCAACAGCTGGCTCAAAGATCAAGGATTGATACAATTGCAAGACAGTAATTTGTTTCAAAAACCTGTCGAAAAATCGTACATACCTTATCATGAAATCATGAAAAATAATGGGGCGAAGCAGATCAATGGGGCAATATTTCAATTAAAAGCAGATGGTTCTCACCCTTTATTTTATGGAATACAGGCAAGTAATGTACCCATTTTTCACCGCGGTACGCAATTTTACAAACTTCCGGAAAATGTGCAAGCATCTCCCGCAGTCTATGCTGATGAATATTTACTGAGCGGATATGTGCCCAATGATTTAACTCGCAAACCTTCCGGTCTTCCAGCCATCATTACCCACGGTTTGGATAAAGGACGAATCATTACCTTCTTTTTTCAGCCTTTACATAGAGGGCAATGGCCTGGAACCGCCAAGATTTGGCAAAATGCATTTCATTTCGGACATATATTGCCTTCAAGTGCTCTTCAACGGTAACTCATTGAACCTAAAAATCTTCAAAAATATGAGTTATAGACAATTATACATTCATACCTGATGCACGGTCTTCTAAGGCAGCCTTATAGACAGCTTCGGCAACTTTTTTGGCAACGTCTTTATTCAAGGATGGCGGAATAATCAGGTTTTTGGAAGGTTTTTCTATGCACTCGGCAATAGCATAAGCTGCACTGAGTTTCATATATGGTGTTATAGTCTTAGCCCGAGCATCCAATGCTCCTCTAAAAATGCCAGGAAATCCAAGCACATTGTTAATCTGATTTTTGAAATCACTACGCCCGGTAGCTACTATGCAGGCTCCTCCAGCGTATGCCTCATCAGGCATAATTTCAGGAGTTGGATTTGCCAATGCAAAAATAATTGGATTTGATGCCATCGTACGTACATGTCCTCTGCTCAACAAATCGCCTTGAGATACACCAATAAAGACATCTGCGTCTTCTAAAGCGTCATAAAGTGTACCGGTAACATTGCGACGGTTAGTAAAAGTCAATAGATCACGCTTAGCAAAATTAAGGTCATCTCTGTCGCGATGTATGATACCTTGAGAGTCACAAATCAATATTTGACGAACTGGAGTACAAATATCAGAGTCCGGGTGATCTACGCAGCGAAGCAAGCGAGCGATGGCTACACCAGCAGCTCCTGCCCCATTTATCACTACTTTAAGATCTTTAAGTTCCTTACCTACATATTTGGCTGCATTAATCAGCCCTGCCAACACCACAATAGCTGTACCGTGCTGATCATCATGAAAAACAGGAATACCAATATCCTGTAATCTACGTTCAATCTCGAAACTGCGCGGAGCTGCAATATCTTCTAGATTAATACCTCCAAAAACAGGAGCAATGCGCTTTACCGTTTCAACTATTTCGAGAGTATCCTGAGTATCAATGCAGATGGGAAATGCATCAATCCCCGCAAACATCTTGAATAACATAGCTTTACCCTCCATTACCGGAATTGAGGCATGCGCACCAATATTTCCTAAACCCAGTACGGCCGAACCATCCGTAACAATAGCCACTGAATTGGCCTTAATCGTCAGATCGTAAACTGCATCCGGATTTCGGTGAATTTCCAAACAAGGTTCCGCAACCCCCGGAGAATATACAAGTGATAAAGCATCCTTGGTTTTTACATTAACCTTGGATACAACACCGATTTTTCCTTTCAACTTTTTGTGCAGAGCAAGTGCTCTTTCGTATATATTCATACTCCCGCTGCTTTAAGGGCGGCAAAGTTACACGGTTTCTTGAAAAAAACTGCAATAATGCGTGGCACTCCAAAGGAGCTATTTCGAACAAAACTAGCGTTCAGCTAATGATGTACTATTCGAGGCACACCAAAATGCCAAATGCAACAGCTAAACAATTGTTACGAATAAGAATCTTTAATGTCGATTAATTCCACCTGGATTCCTTTATACTGAGCATTTGCAGAAAACTCCTTAATGATTTCCAACACATCAAAGTGTATATAGACAGATTTACTGCCGTCTATAATTACTTTAGTATTTTCCGGAAGCTTATCCAAAGTAAGTCTCATGCTGGCTTTATTTAAAAAAGTGACTTCATCCGATAACTTTATGTGTATAGGTTCACCAGGGTTTTGACTCATCTTATTATAAGAATAAGTGTTTTTCATATTAACCCTTAATATGAAAAATATAGCTACTACCATACCGATGATAACTCCAACCAGCAAGTCTGTCAGCAAAATGGCTACAACTGTTACGAGAAATGGCAAAAACTGATCTATACCTGCTTTGAACATATTTCTATACAATGAAATATTAGTAAGCTTATAACCTATCAGAAGCAAAATAGCTGCCAAGGAGGCAAAAGGAATCATTTTCAAAACACCGGGTATAGCCAGAAAAGACACCAAAAGAAAGACTCCATGAAAAAATGCAGATGCTTTGGATTTAGCTCCTGCGGTTACGTTTGCCGCACCCCTGACGATTACTGCTGTAATAGGCAACCCACCCAGTAATCCACTCACAATATTGCCAATACCCTGCGCTTTAAGTTCACGATTTGGTGCGGTTCTTCTCTTCATTGGGTCCAATTTGTCCACGGCTTCAGCGTTGAGCAACGTTTCTAAACTGGCTACTATGGCAAGGGTAACTGCTACCTTATAGGTTGAAGGATTAGAGAGAAAATTCCAGTCTGGCAATGTGAATAAATTGAAAAAGCTACCTGCTTCAGCTATCGTAGGTAGACTCACCAAATGCTCGGCTCCAAGGTAAAATCCAGGGAAAAATTGTTTGAATAAAAACTCATTCAAAAAGATGCCAACGATCACTACCACAAGGGCACCTGGAAAAAATTGACGAATGGGATGTTTAATTTTGTCATAGGTTAATAAGATTATTAATGAAATGATTGAAATAATCACCGCCCCCATATTGATAGCTCCTGCTGCATGAGCCAATGCTGTAAATGTATTATCACCATCTTGCTGTACAAAATCCATATCACCAAAATAATCCTTATCATATCCGATGGCATGCGGTATTTCTTTGATAATTAATATTAAACCGATGGCCGCAAGCATACCTTTTATCACGTTGCTTGGAAAATAAGAACCTATTGTGCCCGCTTTTATAGCGCCTAAAACAATCTGTAATACTCCGGCCATTACAACGGCTAAAATAAACCCCTCAAATGAACCCAATTCCTCGAGCGCATTAAGTACAATTACAACCAAACCCGCAGCGGGTCCACTTACTCCTGTTTGTGAATTACTGAACACTGAAATAATAATACCACCAACCATTCCTGCTATAAGCCCGGAGAAAGGAGGCGCGCCAGAAGCAATTGCAATCCCTAAACAAAGCGGCAATGCTACCAGAAAAACTACCAGACCAGCTGGCAAATCCTGTTTCCAGGAATTAAAAGGAATACCATATTTTTGATATACTTGATTAAGCATCTTAGATAATTTTTACTTTAAGAAGATCAGAAATGAAAGACTAGAAAATGCCTGTAGTTAGCGATTAGTCTCTGGTGGAGGAGGCACATGAGAGTTAACACAGGCTGATAACATATGTTTGACTGTCTCACCGTGATCAATTCGATTAAAAGCTACCAAAAACTCTATTTTTAAGGCCCCGGCAATATGAACTACTTTTTCTTCTATATCATTGAAAGTAGGTATGGTTTCCGCATTTTCCGACTGTTCAGTATCTGGTAGATCTACTAATGCTGCACGTTCACGCTCCAGCATCCAAAACTGAAGATGCCCAAAAACGCCCGGCAGTGCTGTCGGCACGGAAAAGGAAAGCAATAGAATAAACGAAAATAGAATTTTTACCATGATATTAGCAGCAAATTTAACGACGAAACATTTGTTTAGGTTTATTTAATCCATAAAATTTATTTATATTTAATAACAAATTATTGATACTCAAATGAAAACAAGACTTTTATTTAATAAAAAATCCAATGTCATTTCTCAACAATGAGTATCGTAAATCCCATACTGGAAATATTTGCGGTAGCTACTAGCCTTATTTTTACTTGGTTAGCGACCAAAGAACAAAGATCTGCATGGCTATTTGGAATTGGTAGTGCATTGTTCACTGGAATTATTTGCTACCAAAGCAGACTTTTTGCGGAATTAAGCCTCCAAATATATTATTTAGCTATTTCTGGGTATTCACTACAAAGATGGCGATCTAATGAACTAATTTCCGCCAATCTTATCACAAGCAATATGCCCTTTAAGCTCCACATTATTGTAATTTTTTTAGGAATATTTCTCACCTTGAGTATAGGCATGTTTTGGACTCTATTTGATGCCGCACTACCCTACTTGGATGCATTTACCACAGCCTTCAGTCTAATTGCAGTTTGGCTTTTAGCCAAAAAATATGTAGAATCATGGATATACTGGATAGTAATTGACACGGTGAGTATTATCCTATATACCAAACGGGATTTGTATTTAATGGCTAGTCTATTTGCCGCTTACACGATACTTGCGATATATGGCTATATAAAATGGAAAGAGGTCGCAAACCCTAATAAGATCCTTTAAAAAAGTTCATCAGCCGGCTTTCGCAAATAACGAGCCACGACGATCCATGTACTAACAACGGTAACGAATAGTCCAGTCAAAACTGTACCTCCTGCCATTATCAACAAATATTCGAAATTGATAAATTGCCAAATATCAGGAAGTGATTTAACGAGATACCACAATAGCAGACTGAACAGTAAAATAGAGACTAATGAACTGACTAATCCATGTCCGAAAGCTTTCCAGAGAAATGGTCTTTGGATAAATGAGCGACTAGCCCCTACCATTTCCATGTTTTTTATAATGATTCGATTCGAGTACAAAGCAAGTCGTATCGCATTAAAGATGAGAAGAAGGGCTATAAAAGCAACCAAGCCACTTAATATCAATACAAACATACTAATTATCCGGATGTTGTCTAAAACTGTATCTATGAGTGACTCCTGATAGTATACATCGTTAATAGCACTATACTTACGCTTCAAGTCATTTTTCAACATATTTAACTGCTCTTTGGAAAGTTGGTCGCTATACAAATTGAAAACCAAAACATCATATAAAGGCGAAGGCATATCATTCAATAACACATCTTCACCAAATTCTTGAGCTAAAATTTGAGCTGCCTCCTGTTTAGTTACATGGCGTAAAGTGCCTTTTTTTACCTGTGGATATTCCATGATTTGCTCATGAACTCTGCTGATTTCTTTCTCGGTGGTTCCCGGCTTTAATTCTGCGATGATATTTATGCGTTCCTTAAAATAATCCCCCAACACATTTGCATGAAGCGATAAAAATGCAAATATGCCCAACAGAAATAACACCATTGAAACACTAATGATGGTTGCCACATAGTTGGGACGAGGCTTTAATGAAGAACGCAACTTTTCCATAGTTTGAATAATTAAACTGTTTATTAAACCAGTACAAATGTAAAAAGAATTACATGTATTAATTACTTACATCTTGTGATTTATTTAAGGTCATTTGTGACACGTATGGTTAAAATTATTTAGTTTAGCCCGAAAAATGAGCGAAACCTATAAGATTCCAACGCCTAAACTCTGGCATGCTCTCCTGCCTGTGTTGTTTTTAATAGCCGCATTGAGCATAAATGTATTGTGGGCATTCGGAGATGAAAGCATTAGTGGATCCAATCAAATGATACTTCTCCTTTCCGCTGCAGTTGCTAGCCTTACAGGGTTTTTAGCAGGTTTCAAGTGGAAACACATGTTGTCGGGAATAGAAGAAAGCATACGAGCTACCGTACCGGCTATATTAATCCTTTTGCTCATAGGTGCATTAGCGGGTACTTGGATGATTAGTGGAGTGGTACCCGCGATGATTTATTATGGGCTTAAAGTATTAGATCCTGCTATTTTCTTAGTAGCCTCCTGCTTTATTTGTGCTTTGGTATCACTAGCCACGGGAAGCTCGTGGTCTACCGTGGCCACGGTAGGTATTGCCCTTTTAGGCATTGGAAAAACTTTAGGATTTTCCGAACCCATGATTGCAGGGGCTATCATTTCAGGGGCATATTTTGGAGATAAAATCTCTCCACTATCGGATACAACCAATCTGGCTCCAGCCATGGCAGGTACAGATCTTTTTACTCATATTAAATATATGCTTTATACTACTATACCAAGCTTTATTCTTACTCTCTTAATTTTTATCTTTCTCGGACTTGGTCATAATAAGGCTGCAGAAATAGGTGAGATTAATCTCGTTTTAGACCAAATCGAAAACGTATTTTTTATCCATCCCATTTTATTTGCAGTTCCAGCCTTAGTCATTTTTTTAATTCTAAAAAAAGTCCCTGCCATCCCGGCGTTATTCTTAGGAATGCTGGCTGGCGCTATTTTTGCTCTACTTTTCCAATGCGACGTCATAAAATTCATGGCAAATGGCTCAGATTCATATAGCCTAAATGCCTATAAAACGATTATGAATGCCATGACTATTTCCACACAAATTCCTGTGGAAGATCCAATGTTGGCAGGACTTTTCTCCTCTAAGGGGATGAGTGGTATGTTGGGTACCATTTGGCTTGTACTGGCAGCAATGGCTTTTGGAGGAATCATGGAAGCATGCGGATTTTTACAGCTGCTGGCTCAGCAAATTCTGCAGCTCGCCAAAACTACAGCTAGTTTAATAGCCACTACGGCAGCTACATGCATTTCAGTCAATATCCTGGCCTCTGATCAATACTTAGCCATAGTAATTCCAGGAAAAATGTATGAAAAAGTATACCGTGAAAAAGGATTGAAACCTGAAAATCTCTCCCGTACGCTAGAAGATGCAGGCACCGTTACAAGCCCTTTAGTACCTTGGAATACATGCGGAGCATATCACGCCGGAGTATTAGGTGTGGCTACCGGTGCTTACCTCCCCTATTGCTTTTTCAACCTTTTGAGCCCGATCATGACATTGGTTTTTGCCATTTTCAGTATTAAAATACGAAGAATTGATCCTGACCATATAGATCCAATTCCACAAAACAACAGTGTAACAAACTAAAAATCAATTTTTTGTATACTTTTGTGGTCAGGAATTGATACAAATCGCAAGCTAAAACATGAGTATCATTAACCGAATATTGAAACAAAAAAATGGGCTAACTCTCGTTTATAGGTTAGGCGCAGTGATTCTGTCCATTATTCTGCTCCTTGTAGTTGCTCTTGTTTGGAATAATAATGAGATACAAAAAAGTCAAGAACTTAGATACCGCTCAATCCAAGCTGCTGATGAACTAAGGCAGAGCTCGGATGATCTCACCAGAATGGCCAGGTTGTATGTAGTCACAGGCAATCCAATCTATGAAAATTATTTTAATACCATATTAAATATCCGCAATGGGAAAGCTCCCCGTCCTATAGAGTACAATCAGATATTCTGGGACTTTGTTTTGAATGGACAGGACTCCCTTTTGCAAAGTGATACCGCACTCGAATCCCTCATGAGTATTATGGAGAAATTGGGATTTTCAAGCAATGAATTAGCAAAATTGGAGGAGTCGAGAAAAAAATCAGACAGTCTGGCCGAGCTGGAAACAGAGGCCATGAATGCCGTTAAAGGAATTTTTAAAGATGAAGATGGCAATTTTTCTCGGATTGGCCCACCTAATTCAGAGATGGCAATTGCCCTGATGCATGGTAATGAATATCATGCGTATAAGGCTGAAATAATGCGTCCAATCAATGAATTCCTGAACCTCGTCGACAAGCGAACGCAAGACCAATATAATACACTGGTAAACAGAGGCAATTACATCATTGCTGCTATTTTTACAATGACTTTTTTAATTGGCTTACTCCTTTTTGTTATAGTCATTAAAATAGCTAGAATGTTGGTTGTAGAACTTGAATTGGGACAAGTCAGAGAAAAACAACTACAACAAAGCGAGGCTGGTTTTCGGGCCTTATTTGACAATGCTTACGATGCTGTTTTTTTATTTACTGCCAAGGGGAGATTAGTGGACGTCAATCAAACCATGTGTCGAATATTTGAACTAAATCAAAGGGAGGCTTTACAATATACTTTGGAAGATTACGCGTTTCAACCTGAACAAGCAGCTCTTTTTATGTCACATTGGGAACATGTGGTAGCCGGACAAACAGCCTTATTTGAATGGAATGCCAAAAGTCCCGCAAACAATAAAAAAATACCACTTGAAGTCTATTTGTCGCCCATAACAATCGCTGGAAAACCTATGATTTTGGGAAATGCGAGAGACATTAGTGCATGGAAAAAAGCCGAAGAAGCCGTAGAAGCTGCAAGACAAATGGCTGAAGAAGCCAATAAGGCAAAATCAGATTTTCTAGCAAATATGTCTCATGAGATTAGGACACCAATGAATGCTATTATTGGGCTCAGCTATCTGGCTCAAAAAACAAATCTGGATGCTAAGCAGAGAAATTATATTGATAAAATTGAGGGAGCCGCACAAAACCTACTTCGCATAATTAACGACATTCTCGATTTTTCAAAAATTGAAGCAGGAAAACTGTCTATAGAAATCACTTCACTCAAATTAAATGATATTCTTACAGAAATTGGTGATCTGACTAATGTTAAGTTATCTAAAAAGCCAAGAGTTGAGCTCATTATTTCTCTCGACCAACACATTCCACATATTTTACGGGGAGACAGCGTACGTATAAGGCAGGTGCTGCTCAATTTATTGGACAATGCAGCCAAATTTACCGAGGAAGGCGAGATAAAACTGACCATTAAACAGTCGCAAAAAACCGAAAATTCCGTAATGGTACATTTTGCTGTAAGCGATTCTGGAATTGGTATGAACCCCAAACAACTTGAAAATTTGTTTCAATCGTTTCAACAAGCAGACGTCTCCACCACCCGAAAATATGGAGGTACAGGTTTGGGCTTGACCATTTGCAAAAAACTCATTGAGCTAATGGGCGGAGAAATAAAGGTTCATAGCTCACCAGGGGTAGGTACAACTTTCGAATTTGAATTACCTTTTGACATCGCAATGGACCAATCGGAGACAACGAACGGAATTACGTCTTTTGATGGACATTTAGCCTTGTTGGTAGACGACTCGCCCACTGCACTTGCCGTAATGGAAGACATGCTACAACAGCTTGGATTTGAGGTATATTCAGCTGATAATGCCCAAAAAGCATATCAACTCTTCCACGAATTGTTAGAAAATGATAAAAGCCTGACCTTAATGGTCGTAGATTGGAAAATGCCAGGTATGGATGGACTTGAATTGGTGCACACCCTCAAAAAAAAGGAGGGCCTTCCTATACCCAGCGTGCTCATGGTAACGGCCTATGGCCTTGAGGAAATTAAAACTGCCAAACAAGAAGCCCTTATTGACGAGTTTTTAATAAAACCTGTAAGTATTTCAACGCTCTTTGATACCCTGCAAAAAGCACTTCAAACCACCACTTGGAAAGAATCAACCCCTGCTAAAAGAGGAATACCCATTGATCTGTATCGACAATATCTGACAGGCAAGAAAGTACTGTTGGCAGAAGACAACGAACTCAATCAGGAAATAGCCATTGAGTTGTTGGAAGATGTTGGTATGCTGGTAAGCATTGCCAACAACGGAGAAGAAGTTATAGAAATATTGGATAGGG
>CAYUZA010000035.1:0-18779 GCA_964449535.1 uncultured Saprospiraceae bacterium | reverse complement strand
TCGCCCGATGGCAAAAGCATCCTACTTACGGGATTAAAAAACGGGCAAACTGATCTTTACCTTTATACATTGCGAAATAAAAGGCTGACAGCACTTACTCAAAATGAATTTTCAGAAATCCATGCCACATGGTCTTCTGATGGTCAGTATATCTACTTTGCCAGTGATGAAGTTAGCACGCCTAACAATAAATATTCTTTTCAATTGTTTAGAATGCGCTCTGACGCTTCAGAAAAAACACTTTTGGATATATTTCAAGGAGCAAACAACCTCAACCCTCAGGTGGATAAAGAAGGGCATGTATATTTTCTGTCCGATAGGGATGGTTTCAGGCAGCTCTATAGGTTAAATACGCAGTTGGATCAGGTTGAACAAATCACGCATTACCAAACTGGAATTAGCGGGCTCACACCATTTACACCAGCCATAAGCCTGAGTCGTGAAGCAGGAAACCCAGCGTTGGTTTTCTCATTATTTAATCGTAAAATGTACTCATTACACACCCAAACAGCAGATAAACTATTGGGTGTTGAAGTAGACAGAGATGATGTACATTTTTCTGCGGGTAGGCTTGCCCCAAAAGGAAATGAAAAATCTGAAATCGTGCAAAAGCACATCCATGATTGGAAACACATTACCTCGGAAAATACAGATGTAATGCGCTTGCGCAAACCTTACAAATCCAGGCTCGGTCTAGATTATATAGGTGGCGGAACAGGTATGGGCATCAATACCTCAAGTGCGTTTGGTGCCAATACCGCTTTAGTAGGAGGCATTGACATGCTTTTCAGCGATATGTTGGGAGACCACGTGTTGTTTGCAGGTATTGCGATGAACGGAGAAATATTGGATGCAGGTGGAATGATACAATACCTCAATCGCAAAAACAGATTGTTTTGGGCAATCAACGCATCTCACATTCCATTTCGAAGTGGGGCACTTTACTACAAAGGACCTGTAAATATAATTGATGAATGGGGCAATACCCTTCAGGCAATTCAATATGACCTACTCGTAAATAGAATATTCCAGGATCAGATAAACGGCATGATTCAATATCCATTTTCTGTGAATAGGAGGTTGGAACTTGGGTTGGGGTATTCCCGATTCTATGAACGTCGGGATCTTATAAGTCAATACTATGATGAATTTGGGCAATTTATTGGGCAAGAACGCTTGCGAATTCCTTCCCCAGGAAGTCTGAATATGTTTAATAATATGATAGCCTATGTAGGCGATAATGCAAAATTTGGCATCGCTTCACCTTTACAAGGATGGAGGCATAGAGTAGCTGCAGAAGCTTTTTGGGGTGATTTGCAATATCAGACTACCTTATTGGATTTTAGACGATACATTACATTGAGACCATATGTAAATCTGGCATTTCGCACCATACAATATAGTAGATTAGGTCGAGATAAAGAGAGGCTGTTCCCTCTTTTCACCATAGACCCCATGCTAGTCAGGGGCTATCAAAGGCTTTCATTGGACGACTTGAGGAGAGACTTTCAATTGGAAGGTAGCCAGATTTCAGGTAGCAATCTTTGGGTTGGAAATATTGAATGTCGCATTCCACTTTCTGGACACCATAAAATTGCTTTGATTCCTTCCCGATTGTTCCTAACAGAGTTGGTCTGGTTTGCGGATGCTGGATTAGCTTGGAGCCGTTGGGACGATTTTACTTCGGAAAATAAATTTCGGCCTGCTTTAATAACGAGTACAGGAGTTTCTCTTAGGATCAATCTGTTTGGAGCGCTCATCCTGGAACCTTATTACGCTTTTCCCTTAACACGCCACAGACCGGGCGCAGGTAACTTTGGAATTAATTTGATTCCAGGCTGGTGATTTGGACCCCACATTAAAAAATACCTGTACCTTTCGATTAGAATAACCACCAATTATGAATCTATGAAATTCCAATAAGATGGGTGAAAGACCTAAAATAAAAATAGTACTTACTAACCTCGACAAAATACTTGAAATACTGAGTTGGACGGCTATAGTTGCAATTTGGTACTATACAATAATTCATTTCACCAAATTACCGGACACAATACCCATTCATTACAACTTCGCTGGACAAGTCGATAGCTATGGCTCTAAATACAACTTATTGGCTTTACCAATATTGGCGACTTTGCTTTTTATTGGTATGACCATACTAAACGAATTTCCGCATTCATTTAACTAGTCAACCCTTAAAAACCCTTTTTCTGATTCGCTTCAAAAACCAGGTTTCATAATCAAGTTTTGAATTGGCGAAAAAAATGAGCTGAAAATGTTTTGAAAAAAGTGAAAAAAGATGACTTTCCATTGGTTCATCATCCTTTTAAGGTTAAATGCTGTAGAAGCAAGTAAAATATTGATATTATCACCCACAACTCCTTTGTAGAAATTGATTCCTAAACGATGATCTTTTTTGAGGTGACCAATGATGGGTTCTATCGCCGCTCTTTTTTTATGAGCCTCCTTGAGCTTTCGTTTTTCATACTCAGTTTGCTTATTGGTAAAGGGTTTTGGTAACTGAACTTTGATTCCATCAACCTCTGTATTTCCTCTATATCCTCTATCTACATTTGCTGTTTTTATTGTAGAATTGGTCAATCGTGTTGCTTGCTCTAATGCTGGCTTGAGTGTGTGTCCGTCAAATTCGTTTCTAAATCCTAAAGCACCAATAATGACTCCAGTGTTTTGAGTTACAACAAATGATGCTTTGTTTCCAAACTCGTACATTTTGTGTTCCTTTCCTTTTGAAATACAGCAAACTTCCTTTTCATGTAGTGAGTAGATTTTATTTTTCGTGTTTCGTAACTGATTGATTACTTGTTGATAAAGTTCAAATAGTTCATTGTAAAATGGATCGTTTGGCAATAGTCTTTGTAGTTCTCTAACTAATCGTCCTGCGATAATTTTAACCTTCTTTCTAGCTTTTTGGGCTTTCTTTTTGTTTTTTGGATGCCCGCTAAATCTTAAGTCAATAAAGAGTTTTTTCAATGTTCTTGTGTAAGTCTGTCTCAGGGTAAGATTTTCCCTTTTGGCTATCTTCAGGCATTTGTCAATCACCTTTTTATGCAACTTGGTATCTGTTGGGAAGGTAATATTCTTCTCTTGCACCGTCGTATCTACATTTACGTGGGGATCGTTGGAGTCATCTCCATTCACTCGAATACTTTCTTGGAAAATTAACTCCACTCCTTTTTCTCCGATTCTCTTTCTGAAATGAACCAATTCAGACGACGCGCAAGGTGCTGTTGGGTCGAACATTTCCAAACCACAGAAGTATTGGTAATACACATTTTCACTCCATTGTTCCACTATACTTTCATCTGAAACATTGCGTAAATGCTTTAAAATCAATAACCCAACCATTAATCGAATCGGTTTTGCTGGACGTCCATTATCCGAACAATACAACTCACTGAACTTATCCTCAAATGTGGACCAAGAAATTTTATTCGCTAAAATAAACAAGGGGTGACGCTGGTCAAGTGTATCCGACAAGCTAAATGAAAATGCCCTTTGAGATACCTGTTTTATCTTTGAAATCATACGAAAAATGCAAGTTTTTACACTTTAAAGATACAAAACTTGTAGATTTATAGCTCTAAAAACAAACCTATTTTATTGACAAATAGAGTGTTAACATCTTTTTAAGGGTTGACTAACTACCCTACCCCCATCACATCAGACAATGCTTCTAAACTTTACACAAATGCCACGAGGTTGCTTAGAATATTAAAATTCATGCTTGTTACGATCTTTGGATTCATTGCACTCCAATCCATCAATATTGCAAACGGGAAGACAAACAGTCTTGGAACCTGGTTTTTACCATTAATATTAGGAATGATTTTTATTCCAATTTTATACTTTTTAATCACGGCATCAAAAACAAAAAGTCGCTAGCAATGGCTTTCTGAAATTCAAAATGAATAGCAATGAGGATAATCATTACCCAAAACGGGATAAATACGATTCAGTCCTCTACCCTAATCAACTGGTAGAAGCAATGCCAGGCATTTCTATCGATACAACTCGAATTTAGAATATACAAATCTTTTTAGACTGTCGAATTCCGTTGTTGCTTTCGATCACCAAATGATAAATTCCTGATGAAAGTGAGCCGTTCTGAAAATGAAGGGTAGAAGCTTGATCAATATTGCCAAAAAGCTGCCTTGAACCTAGCATATCTATTACGTAATAAGTTCCGGTAATTGGTTGAGAAAAAGAAACGGTAAAATGTTGGTTAGTTGGGTTGGGATATACCCGCATTTCTAAGTTCAAAGGCAACTGAGCCAATTGACTAGAACCTTCGCAAACCATATCCCTCATCATACGTTGAGATTCTGCTTTAAACTCATCATAAAAAGGGGTAAACACACCGCCATAAATATCCGAATGACCACCCCCTGGAACACCTAAAAAATAACTATTTAGACCTAAAAGCAGGGCTTTTTCATGAATAACCTCAGATCCACTAACCGTAAGGAGGTTAAACGCTCCTTCCTTATCGGTGTCGTGAGGAAGTGTATTATCAGCGTAGCCATGCATACCCATAATCATTGGATCTCCTTCACTAATCCAGTCTAGGCTAAATAATGCACCAGACATATTTAAAATGGCGGAAACCTTGGAATCATAGCTTAGATTTATAGAATCACCAACAGAGCCTTCTACACCTCCTCTAGCAGAAAGGAATGTTTCAAATTCAGGAGTTAACACATCATTTTCGTCCAGGATTCCAACGTGTAATGCCATGACTGCACCCGCAGAAAATCCACCTACTGTTATGTTGTTCGGATTTATTCGAAAAGTATTACCACGTGCAGCCTCTGCTTTAAAATGACGTACCGCTGCTCTCATATCGCTTATAGCATTAAACGCTATCTCTACCATTTTTGCAGAGTCAGGTAATCCAAGTAATATAGGGTACAAGCGATAGTCAATGGATGCACAAACATATCCCAAACTGGCCATCAATTCGCATTGACTTTTCATATCGTTTTTGCTACCAAATAAAAAAGAACCTCCATGGGCCAGAATCACAAGTGGCCTATTAGTTACTGTATCTCCAGATAATGTATATACATGGGCTCTTAATATTCTATTTTGATTCGTATAATCCCTTGCACTTGCATAATCAATTTGTTGACGATCTATCGTTCCTTGAGTAGGTACAACATAGCGCTCAGAATCTTCGCAATGTTGTCCAAAAACAAAAGATACTACCATCAAAAAAGCTGATATTAATGTAAATCGTATTTTCATGTCAAAGGAGTAATTGGTTCAAAAAAGTGTAAATGACTGACCAAATGTAGGTAAAACAATATTTTTAAAGTCATTTTTTTCTAATAAAGTTTTAAATGCCTCTCTGCTCTCATCATTTCCATGAACTAGAAATATAGTTTCAGCAGGCAATTTTTGATTAGACAGAAATGATAACATCTCATCTTCATCGCCATGAGCTGAAAACGAGTCCATTGACTCAATTCGGGCGCGCACGTTTAGTTTTTCACCGAAAAGGGTAATTGATTCAGGTCCTGATTTTAAAATATGACCCAGGGTTCCTGGAGCACAATATCCAGCTATAAGAACTGTATTTTTGCTTTGCTCGATATTGTTGGCGATATGGTGACGAATCCTACCGGCATTGGCCATGCCGCTTGAACTTATGATTACACATGGCTCATTCCTGGAATTAAGTGCCTTGGATAACTCTACATCAGTGATGTAGGTGAGCCCGTTGAAGCCAAAGGGATCTGGGTCAAAAGTAACAAATTCCTTCGTAGACGCATCATAGCATTCAGGATGCATCCTAAAAATACGGGTAGCATTGACACTGAGTGGACTGTCAACATATACAGGAATCGGGGGCAATTTGTCTTCGTGGTGCATTTTATTTAGCAGATAAACTATCTCTTGAGTGCGGCCTAATGAAAAAGCCGGTATAAGCAATTTGCCTCTTTCAAGCACACAGGTACGGAAAATGATGTCTAATAACCTGTCATGCTCTACTGTTTTAGCTGGGTGCTTTCTGCCCCCATAGGTAGACTCGGTAATTACTATATCCGCTGGAGCCATAGGCACAGGATCCTTCAGTATTGGCCTGTCTGGCCTACCGATATCGCCAGTAAATCCAATTCTTTTAATAGAACCATCCGGAAGTCGGATTTCAAGATTGACCGAAGCACTGCCCAGTATGTGACCAGCGTCTTTAAATACTAGCCTGACATCAGGGTGGATTTTGTATGTGCGCTCATAATCTATGCTTACCATCTGCGCAACCGTATGGTACACATCTTCAGTAGCGTACAGTGGAGCTTTGTATACGTTCCTCCCCTTTTTTTTGCTCCACTTTGCATCAAACTCAGCATCATATTCCTGAATTTTGGCGCTATCCAATAGCATGATGAGTGCAAGACTTCTAGTGGCATGGGTACAGTAAATATTACCCGTAAAACCATCCTTAACCAATTTGGGTAATCGGCCACAATGATCTATGTGAGCATGAGACAATACAACTGCATCTACCTGCATGGGATCAAAGCCCCAATGGGTATTCATCGACTCAGCTTCATCCTCAGCACCCTGAAACAAACCACAATCCAACAAAAATCGAAAACCATCCCACAATGTTATAAGATGTGCACTTCCTGTGACATCTCCCGCTGCACCATAAAAACTAATTTCTACCATAACTTTAACTATTTCTTTTTAACACTTTCTGCAAACTTGACAATTTCAAGAATTGTCTCTAATGACACGTCTTTGCCGGGTTCGTCTAGCAATGTATGATCATCCTGGGTTTTCCTCAAATAGTGGTCATGGTCCTCCCAAAAAACACACTTCCACATTGCCTCCCTTTTTTCTTCACATGATCGTTGTAATTTATCCCAACGATATGGAAAACCAACCGTTTTGGGACTTTTTCCAGCAATAATCAATACCGGCAATGGGCAAGATTTCAAAACCACTTGATAAGGCTGTTTTATGAAGCTCTGCATATGAACACTATTCAGATAAGACAATAAGTATTTCCGGTCATTGCGAGAAAGAGCTAGATGTTCAATCTCCCATTCGGCAAACATTGGAAGATGATTATCAACTACATCATCCATCTGTCGTTGCAAACGGTCACCTTGTTCACTATGCTTACTAAGGCTTAATAATACATAAAGCAAATCCAGATATTTGATCTGCGTAGAATCTGGCAAGGTAGTCTTAGCTAATACACGAGACGTTTGTTCACAAATATGCTCTAGACCCGAGCTAGAAATTGGCTGAAGACCCACAATAAATCCTACATCTTCTTTGGTGCACAAGTTAAGTGCAGCGAGCATGTTATCCTGATAGCTGACCAAGCCCACGGGTTCATTCCTAACACCTTGCTGCCTCCTCAGCCACGAAATGGCCGAATGTACATCCGAGTTAAGTTGATCCAAGGTGGCTTCAGCAGGCAAAAGCGAAGGATTAGTCCAACACCTGCCATGCATTCGGAGCACCGCAAAACCCGAAGAGGCAAGAGAATGAGCTAAGTTTTTGTACAAAGGTATACCTGAATTAGCTTGGTCAGCATCTGAGAAGGGCTGTACATTGACCAGAAGCACTGCTGGCCATGGACCCTGATGCTTTGGTGTACAATATCTCCCTCTTAGCTCTAAACCATCTTGCTCATTATAAAACATCACCTCTTCTTCATCAAAATCATTGTTCGTCTGAGCACGCATGGAAGGTATAAAGCTTATTACCAACCACAACAATAATATGCCAGACACCTTACTGGCCATTGTCAAAAATATCGCTGGATTTTTCTCGTTTTATTTCAGGCTGACCAGGTTCTTTCAATCGTATGATCCGCACTTCTGTCCTTCTATTAAATTGGTGATCATCGTCGGAGCAAGGGACACCATCAAAACAATGATTTCTTATTTGCGACTCTCCATATCCCAGTGCTTTTATTCTACTTTCAGATATTCCTCTGGATACAAGGTAATCCTTGGCTGAAATAGCTCTTTGCAAAGAAAGTTTTTGATTGTATAACCAGTCACCTCGACTATCTGTATGGGCAATGAGTTCAATTTCCATACTCGGATATTCTGTCATAATCAAGGCAAGCTCATCTAATTCAGCAGTAGCATCTTTGCGGATGTTGGATTGGTTATAATCATAGTATATATTGTTAAGAACCAGCGTTTTACCCTCAGATACATCACCTTGCGCACGAATGGGCTGGTCAGACTTAGCTGGAGTACCGCTGGGACGCTCCAATTCAAAAAGCAAGTCAGATAAACTATCTTTTTGACCAAGCGGCACAGCCAATGGAAACACACCTGATACAAAGCCACTTCTGCTAATATGAACCTCATATAGTTTTCCTGGTTCACCACACAAACTAAATAAACCACTTTCTTCTGTTTTAAATGCAACCCCCTCACGAGTAGTTTTTTCCATAACAGCAACTGCAGCATCTTTTATCTGAGTCCGTGTATTTTTATCAATGACCAATCCAGTAATTCGCACACAAGGCTTTTGCACCTTTTTTGATAATTCCAGACGAATCTCGCTCATTCCCGGCTCCAAAGCTCGTACTATAGATATATATCCCAATTTGGAAGCCACCAACACATAACGCTTATTTTTAAAAATATCTAATATCGCATTGCCCTGAAAATCTGACCAACGATCAGCAGTTTTCCAATTTGAATTAGGCTCTTTCAACTTATAAATCAAATTTTCACCTTCACTAGTTCTATCTGCATAAAATGGATCACCCGCCTGTGGCATCCCAGCCGGCAATAGTTCATACAGTCTTATTTCTACTGAATCCAATCGTTTTCGATCCATAGAATCCAACACAGAAACCTGCAACTGCTGATAGGGCAAATCCTCACGTAACGAGAGCTTGAAACGATAAATATCGTCTTTCCCTTTGCCTCCGGGTCTATTACTAGTAAAAAATCCATCGTGCTCATTAGGCGCAACACATATGCCAAAATCATCCTGCTGCGAATTAATCGGCTGCCCAAGATTTACAGGTTTGTTCCACTTTCGACCTTGAGGCCTACAAATAAAAATATCAAACCCACCTAATCCTGCATGGCCATTGGATGCAAAATAAAGATCTCCACTGGCGTGAATGAAAGGATATGCCTCTTTACCAGCTGAATTGACTTCTGGTCCAGCATTAATCGGAGGACTCCAACCTTGACCGATTCTCTCTACATAATAAATATCAGCATCACCGTACCCCCCAGGTAAATTGCTACTAAAATAAATTCTCTTTCCATCCGATGATATCGACGGGTGGAAAATATAAAATGAATCACTATTAAAAGGCAAAGGAGTTACGTTGATCCAGTCAGAAGGCCCTAAATCCGCCTGATATAACTTTTGCACAGACTTGTAGGCATTTCTCTGTCGCCTATTATCGGGGAGATTAGAGGGAATATCATTACGAGAGAAAAGCAACAAATCCTGAGCCTTGTTAAAGGCCGCAGGACCCAAGTGAAAATCTGAAGCGATAGCCGTAGAAAATAGGGCCGCTTTATGTGGCATTCCCATGGAATCAAATGGAGCGTAATACAACCCAAAAGGAGCAGTATTGATTTCTTTATCCTTTACCGTTGATTTTCGCGGATTGGCATAAACGAATACCAGACCATCTCTAAAATAAATAGGCGAAAATTCCAAAGCCCCCGTATTAATACCATATGCTGGAGTTATATCTATGCCATAAATATCCGAATGTTTGGCAAATGCCAGTAAGTTCAAATCCTGTGCGTACAGATTCTTTGCTGTCAAACTCAAAAGTGCAAAGAAATAAACTACTAGTTTCATACATGTAATGTATTAAAAGTACCGTGGATTAATGACACGAACGGGACTTTCCCCGGCTTTTTCGCCGTAAAAAGCATATCGTAGTACTACTTCAGCACTCCCAGAACTATGATTGCGCAAGGATGTCAACAAAATATCATACGAACAACCCAAAAACAAACCACTGGTTATTTGAGCACCCATGATTACATCTATCGATTCCCCCCATTCGCTCTTCAATCCACCCGTGCGGTAAGTCAACGCCAAAGTTAGACGCTTTTGATACCTTACACCCGCGTTGATATCCAAACTTAATGGCGCTCCTGATGTCTGTTTTGCTAACACCTGCGGCACAATTTCAAGCGAAGGAGAAACGGGGATAAGCATGCCTGCCATAGCATAAGCATGACGACTCTCGCGTGATAAGGGAACATCTCTGTTAACAAAATCCAGATTTGTGTTTAACAATCGCGGCATAGAAAGACCTGCAAAAAATCGATTCGCATTTAAATATAACCCTACCCCAAAATTCCATAAATAAGAACCTACCTCTTCGGAAGGAATAGCTGGATCTGTATCTATTCCTTGCGTACTTCTCAATCGTGGATCCTGAAAATTAGCTCCAAAATAACGAAGGGAACTTTGAAGGCCTGCACTTAAAAGTGTTTTCTTGCCTATTCGCATTTTGTAAGCGTACATGGCATCCATCGTCCAAGTATCAAATATGGACACCGTACTGCGAACAACATTTACACCCAAACCGATTTTATCCTTTCGGAGTGATGCATCTACACTAGCTCCCATTGTTGTTGGAGCCCCATCAAGACCAATCCACTGTTTGCGGTAAAACAAAGTTGCCGATATACCTTCATAAGTCCCAACATACGCTGGGTTTACCAACATTTTATTAAACATAAATTGAGAATACTGGCGTTCATGTTGAGCCGATACCTCTCTACCAAACAAGCAGCCGATTACAATGGCAAATAATGCTATTTTTTTGTTCATAGGTATCATCTTTTAATCACTAAAAACCCCTTGGCATCCTGTCTACCCTCCCCATATTGGATATTATAGAAATAAGTGCCCACTGGCAATTCCTGCCCTTTGTAGGTACCTTGCCAATTATTGGAGTACGGGGATTCGTCAAGTACTACTCCTCCCCATTCGTTAAATACAACAACCCGATTATTGGGATACAACCCCCCAGAAAGGCATGGAATAAAGAATACATCGTTGGTACCATCGTTATTGGGCGTTATAATATTAGGCGCATCACAAATAGAAGCATCCCCTATTTCAAGATAAACCCTCGCAGTGGAACAGAGCCCGGGACATCCCGTCGCACAAACCTCATAATCGAAGTAATCTTCCCCTACAAAATTGGGAGCAGCCAAATATTCATAACCACCGTTTGGCTGAGGTGTGAGTGATCCACGCAACGGATTTTTTGTTATCGTCACCTGATAGTTGATTGGCAACTGATCATTGTTCAAAATATTAAGAGCCGCAAACGAGGCAAAAGGTATGGTATACCGATCATCATTAACTACAGGCTCCGTTTGATAAAACACCTGTACCGTATCTCTATCAAAATCCTGGCATGACAGGTAAGATAATGACCATATTAGTTCATTCTGACCCGAAAAAAGGCCAATGACTGGAGACTTGGGATTTTCCTCATTTTCAAAGCGCAATGTACTTTCACTCGCCGTCCACCGACCATTGCTTATTGAAACAGGCAATGCATTTAAGGTAGCCTGATCTGTTCCACATGAAAGTAAATCTACTCCTGCATCCGCAAACTCATTGGGAAATCGATCCATTCGAATGTTCAGTGGTAGACCAGGATCAGAGGTACAACCGTCCTTAGTTACCAATACATAGAAAGATTGATTTCCAGCTGTAAACGCAGAAAAATCCTGTAAAGTCAAGCACCTAGACAGGGTTCCTCCGTGAAGAGGCATATCATTGTTAGCGTCATACCAGGTGTATCGCGCTCCCGGAATCATTTCCGTTTCTGCAATACAAAGTTCTACAGATTTGCCGGCCTGATCGATACAAATTTCCTGGACACTGCTTTCCATGCTTGGAGCCTTTGGTTGTGGGTTGACTTGAACAAATGCTGGAATTGAAAACTCAGACGGACAACCATTCACAAAGTAACGTACCCGATATGTACCCGCATTTTCCAGACCTGCTGGAAAAAAAAGCACCTCATTTGAGTTAATATCAATACTTTGAGGACCCTCCCAAATATACCTTGCCCCCCCAATGGAGGAAGTGGATAAGCGAATGGAATCACCCTCACAAACAAGAGAGGAAGCAGTTATTTCAGGTCTGCTTGGGGTTGGAAATACTTGAATCCACTCCAAAGCAGATTCTTCGGTTAAACATCCATTGACTAGTACTCTTACTGTATATGCTCCAGAGTTGAGCAAAGGTTGCGCGTTAGGCAATTGAAGAATGGGGTTGCCGGTGATATTGCGAGTACCCTCAGGCGTATTCCAGAAATATTGGGCATTGGGTCCATAATTTGCCACATTCAATTCAATAGTTTCACCCTCACAATAAGACATTGCCCTCTCGATTACAGGCCTTGTCGGAACATCTTTTATTAAAATGTCAACAAATTTTAACTCACTACGACACCCATCACCATTTATGACTCCAAGTGAATAGGTACCACTATTGGCTGAAGTAGCATTCGGGATGCATGGACTCGAAAGATTGCTAGAAAAAGAAGGACCCGACCATGTGTACACATAATTACCAGGATCTGGAGGAAAAATAGAAGAAAAAAGACAAACCGGTTTACTCCCATCCATACATTCTACAGCATCAGAACTAAGTGCTGTAATATTAGGCGGGGGTATAGTCTGAATTTGAGTAAACAGTTCATACTTGCAGTTTTTTTCGGTGATCACCTCCAAATTCAAAAATCCTGTTTGTGCTTTAATTCGAATACTAGCATCAGAACCTACCTCACCTAAAGCATTGTACCACCGATAACGGGCACCAGGAACTTCAAGTGTAGCCACACTTACAGAATCCCCATCACAAACCGGTAACGGCTGATTGATTGAGAAAAAATATTCGTCTTCAATCTCAACAAAAACAGGGTCAGCAAGATCAGATATACACCCATCTTTGATAACCTGCAAATACCAAAAACCATTTCTCGCACTGGAAGCCTGCTGGATAAGCAATTGATTTTCAAGTGTATTGAAAATCGTGTTATCCGGGTATACCCACCTGTACACATTGGCATCGGGAACATTATTTACCTTAAATTCAAGCGATTGTCCTGGACAAAAGATTGGATTGTATTGAATGATAGGCTTATTGGGCTTAGATTTGACGACCACTTCTACATCTACAGGTCTTGCTGGACAACCACTTTCCCAAATGAAAAGGGTATATATCCCCGCCATATTAGAAACAACAGATTCAGAAACCAATACCTGTCTAGCCTTTTGGTCAAAACCATTTGGCCCTATCCATTGATAAGTATATTCCGATCCACTTTGAGTGCTACCCAACTGTAATTTTTCTCCTTCACAAATTTCAATATAGTCAGGCTCAGCCTGTGCAATAACTTGCTGCAACACTCTCACATTCCTTGCAACAGAGGGCAAAGATGTGCACTGATTATTACGAGCTACCACGTAAAATGAGTAATTACCCGGTGGCAAAACCAGTGAAAACGCCGGATTGCCGCTCTCGCCAACCAATACCCCATTTGGTACCGTACCCCTATACCACTGATACTGTACGTTGCCCGAAAACAATTGGGTTTCCATAAAAATTGGCTGACCGTCACATACGACCGTTTCTTCGAATATTATATTAGGGATGCCCAACTGCTCAGGAATAGCTATCGTTATGCTACCAATGGCACTGCATCCCTGAGATCCAGTAATTTCAAGTATATAAGTTCCCGCATTCTGAGATCCAGGATTTAGGATCACAGGGTTTTCTTCAAAAGACAAAAAGTTATTAGGCCCTGTCCATCGATACAAATAAACATTGCCTGGCGGTCCAGGTGGTATATTCCCAAACAGCCTCAGTGCCTCTGGTTTGCAAATATCAAGCTCAAACTCGGGTTGCAGATTAAATCCGGATATACGCACTTGAGCTACACATGAGTCGCGTCCACCAGCTGCGTCTTCTACATACAAGTCAACCTGAAATTCGTTATTTACATCCTGGCAGGTAAAGCGATTAGGAATAACATTGTAATGTACTATTTGACAATTATCAAAAGAACCATTGTCTACCTCTGCGGGCGATAATATATAATCGATTAGACCAGAAGGATTTATATAAACAATTGCGTTTTTGCATTTTGCGACAGGAGCTTGGGAATCTATCACATCAACATGAAAACTACAAGCCCCCTCATTGCCCGTAACGTCTTCAGAAAAGTAACGCACCACATTTTCACCTGCTCTGAGGGTAACCAATGGAGCAAGATCCGGCTCCGAAACTGCGCGCTTAGATATGCTAGTAGCACCAGATACGGAAAAATAAATAGGATTGGCCCGATACAAAAGTCTACCCGTTATGTAACTTATACCATCATTATCACCATCTTCAATTACTTGATTAAGGTCGCATGGGTTAATTCCAGACAAAGGCCCACCTGGTGGAATGGTAAAATTTCGGTTGGCACGAGCTTCAAACACCACTTTTCCATCTGCTGCCCATTTGTTGAAATTTGATACAGGTATGTCAAAGATTATAGTGCTGGCTGCATTACAATCGCCAGATGTTACGTGCGCCTGCCCTATCTCTGTATTTCCCAAAGCAGCTCCATCCTCATCATAAATGGTAAAATAATCACCCTCGGTACCAACATCCCCCAATAAACTTAACTGCAGTTGGACCGAATTTCCTGTTGCGTTGGCCTGGACTCCTGTAAATTCAAGGGTTTTATCAATCGCTATAAAACCTTTCAAATCAGGATCCATAGCAAAAGAAATTAATGACTCCTCCAGAGTGGCAGGGGTTTGAAGATCTACAGTTTGAGCTGGACCACAGTTGTCTTGAATATCCAAAAGAGAAGGTAAACTAAGCTGGATCTCGCATGAATCCGGCATCAATAACTGAAAAATATCCGTCGGACATGTGAGGGCGGGTGTCTCTACATCCCTAACTTCAATAGTCTGTATGCAAACGGCTTCATTCCCCCAGCAATCAGTTGCATATTGTTCCAACAAATGGGTTCCTACTTCTAGCTGCCACTGAACACCCGAATTCCAATCAAATGCCATTCTTTGCCCACCATTGATGCGCCATTCTCGACTAATCGTGCCATTTTGAGACCAATCAAAACTCAATTGCAATTTTGCCCTCGCTTGGCTACATACATCATTTACCGATGTGCGCCCCGGCTGTCCAATAGGCACATTTGGAACCAACCTAAATTGCGCAACCCCATCAGAAAACCAGCTATTTATATCCAAATCATTTAAAGTCAGCGTAGTTACGCTATTACCACATTGAATTATGGTCGAGGATGTTCTGCCTAATACGATACCATTTTCTCCTAAAATATGAAAAAACTCCCCGGCTCCCTCTGCATCGACCGATTCCAATGTAACCCGAATTTGTGCATTGGCAATGGCTGCACCTGCTGACATTGTAAATGAGTATTCAAAATTTAAAGGGAAAACAATAGAATCCAAATTCCCAGGTGCAGCAGATTGAATAATAAGCATTTTTTCTTCCTGCCAATAGTTAAAGTCACCTGTGCAAACATCATAGGCTGTAGCTGGAGTCCAATCTATAATGGCCTCGCAGGTGCCCGGTGTATTGTCAAAAAGTAACATTGACGTACAGTCCACAATTACAGGAGGTTCAGAATCTTCAACCCTAAATCGGGCTGACAAAACAACCGCATTGTTACAATCATCATAAAACACAAAATCCACCAACTGATCGATAAAATATACTTGCTCACAGGTACCAGTAACTAAAACTGGCATACTACCTGGCCAAGATGCAGGATCATTTATTTGATAGGTTCCCGGTGTTGCAGCAAAATATTTTAGCGTGGAGCAATATTCAACCAATTCAGCTCCACCCCTGTTTTCGATCCATGCAGCAAAAGCCTCTTCCAAATTAACCGATGAAGCGCATGCCACCAACGTATCTTTAGCTAACTGCAATATTTCAGGGCGTATATCATCACGTACAAAGATTTGCTGTACAAAGCTACTGCTGTTATTGCAATAATCTGTCGCCCTCCATTGTCTCTCAATACGGTAATCACCTATACACGCACCTGGTAAAATATATTGCTGCAACTCAAGCCTTACCTCCTCAGCACAGTTATCCACGATTTGACTTCGAATCCAAGACCATTGAACAGTCGTATCTGATAAACATGTTAGGTTTTGGAAAGAAGGCAAATTAAATTGAGGTGGCGTTGTATCTTGTACTGTAATTTTTTGTACCTTCTGTATTTCATTGCCGCATGCATCCGTGGCTATCCAAATGCGATTTATTTGATAATTGTAAAAGTCACAAGACTTATCATCGGTCGAACGAGTACTGTTCTCCTCCAAGGATAAATTTAAGTTCACCCGACAATTATCAGATACTACCGGAAATTCTGCCTCAGGCACTTGACCGCAATTTACCGTAATATCAGGAGGGAAATAAGAAAACACTGGTGAAGATCCATCCCAAACCTCAATTACTCCCTGTGCTCTGTCGGTATTTCCGCATTCATCCTCTACCTCCAAGGTTAGATATAGTGTCCATGTGCAAGAAAAAGAATCCATTAATGGATAATTTGCATATTCTCCTTTTAAAGCTTCACCCATGTTACCTTTGGAATCTGTCCAAAAAATACGCTTAAGCAGTACATCTCCGCAAGCATCTTCCCAGCGCCCATTCAACGCATTATCAATTAATGTCCGAATATGTAAATCAACGTCCGGCGTGCATTCTATGCTTACCGGCATTGGGGGCTCCACCAAAACCGGCCCTGCCGTATCAGATACTGAAAAAGTAACATTATAAATTTCTGATGCGACATTTCCACAGGCATCTACAGCTTTAACCTGCATCGAAACCTCTCCAGTTCGACCGCAGGATGACTGTTGACTATTCCTAAATGCTGATTTTAAATCTTCAAGATCAGGATTATTGATTATTTCAACAAATCCACATAGATCAGCGGCAACGGCACCTCCATGGGATTGATACCAAAGATTCAAAGCACTTTCCAAATTAGCCTGATCACTGCAAACGATTTGAATATCCTGAGGCGCAGTCTCCCAACTTGGCAAAATAGTGTCAATCACCACAAATGAACTTTGCGTGCTTGAATCATTACCACATGGATCTGTATACACAAACTCTACTATTGCCCATGCGAGTACACCATCATATGATTGCCCCCCGAATAATAAATTATTTTCACATCCATTTTCAATATTCTGAAGAAATGTATCCAAAATTTCCTGGCGCGTTCGCTCTTGACCGAATGTTCTATAACTTACTTGAAGATTCGTTTCGCTCACGCAGTTATCTTCAGCCACTGAAAATCCGTAATTCAGCAGCCAATCATCGAACAACTCAAGTATATTGCTTCCATCACAATAATGAAAAACACGCTGTGCCTGGCGACTAATTTGAGGTGCTTGATTGTCCCTCCACTCAAAAACTGCTGTGGTAGATACTTGATTTCCACAGTAATCCGAAGCAGTGAATGTGAATGCGACCGGACCAATACAAGTACTAACAAGTTCGAGATTACTAGGACTTACAGACCAAACTAGTTGAGGGCAATTGTCTGAGACCACTGCGCCACCTCGATTGTCAATCCACGATTGCAATATAGCTGCTGCATCCCCATTGTCACAGTCGAAATATAAATCAGCAGCAGGCTCTATAAGTAAAGGAGTAGAATTATCTGCCTCTATATGCAGATATTGAACATAAGTAGCCGAATTACCCCAAGCATCCGTCGCAGTATAGGTTCGCTCCACTACACCCCCAGTGCAATAATCAATAGGTATGTCATCTGAAATATCAATGGTGAGGTCCTCAAAAGCAGTACAATTGTCAGAAACAGCTGCTGGACCCAGCATTGGTGTATTGCCACAGCCAACAGTAACATCTACCGGTAGATAAGCAGGATCAAACGCCGGTGGCGTGCTATCTGAAAAATAAATGGTAAAAGTAAAAGAGGAGTTTTGACCTTGATTATCCAGAAGTTTATACGTTACTTTTACAGAATCGCCAGCAGGCACCCTATCATTGACCATATACCCACCTGAAATTTCAATTGTTGTTTTTTGAATCATCAAGCCAGCAATTAAAGGCGTAAACTCAGGATTTTGCAAAGTATCGCCCCAATTGAGTAAACCTGTACAATCGTCTTCAACCCATACAGTATCAGGACCCGCATAGTTCATTGAAAACCGATTCTGTTGCTGTCCAAAGGCAAGCAATGCACTCCATAAAAACAAAACCAAAAATATAAAGCGTGGTATTCGAATGGCTACCATAAGGTTTTTTATAATAAATGTTTTTAAGGTCATTATCATTTGCATTATTGGCAAAAAGTAAGCTTAAAATATACCCACTTTGATCTATGAAAATTGGAATTTCTGGTTGTCACCTTTTTAATTTTACCCAAAAAGGGAAGCAACTGTTGGCGCATCAAACAAAAATATAAAAAACCAGACAAATTTTGAGTAAAAAATCAATCATTGAAAAGATAGATTTACTCTTCTTCATGCGATTCGGACTCCGAGTTATTCAATTTTCTATCGGGAAGATGGGTATTCAAAAAAGTATTTAAATCCTCTAATTGAATGGTTGTTTCTATTTGTCCAAATGCATTCAACTGAATATCAAATCCTTGTAAATCTTTATGAAGATTTTTCCGGGTAACCTCCGATTTTTTTACTTTCTTTTTTTTCATTATTCTCTCCTTGCTTTAG
>CAYUZA010000034.1:13827-18846 GCA_964449535.1 uncultured Saprospiraceae bacterium | reverse complement strand
ACTTTAGCTTGCCAGAATCTATGGATGCTGTATTGACAGTATTCGACGTAAGTGGTAAAGCAGTTAAAGTGATCAGAGGTAGCTATGCAAAAGGCCTGAACGGAATCAACATTAGTAAAGAGGAATTGCCAGCTGCTGGGGTATTATACTACCAGTTGGAGGCAGGAACCTTCAAGGCGACTAAGAAGATGATTGTTATTGAATAATATTCTTTCTTCATAAGAATATGAGAGAGGGGCTTATGGCCCCTCTTTGTTTTTTTATTAAAAATGACTTATGTTTTTGGAGCTATCTTCGCAATAATGTTTGGATGAATTATTCATCATTTTTTTTTAGATGTAAATCATTTAATATTTCAGTTTGTTTCTTCTCTAGTTGCTGCAAATCAAATTGTTATATAGGTTTTGAAAAGATATATTTAAAGTATATTGTCTTGTTAGCCACTTTGCTGTATATTTATGAAGGTTTTTATTTTTTTGGCAAATACTTTAATCGTTGATGATATGAAAAGATTGTTTACCCAAAGTTTACTTATAACTCTATACTTAGTATTTGGAATTGGATCCAATAATGCAGTACATGCTTCTGAAGTAGATAATATGGGGCTAAATGTAGTAAGTACCCCACTCATCACTTGTCCACAAGATGTTTATGTGAGTTGTTCGCATTATACGGGCAATCCCTCTGATTATGGACAACCGGTTGTAAATGGGCACTGGCAAAATGTGCAGATTATTGAACATCCCGCTCAAGTATCCACTAATATGTGTGGTATTGGTCAGGTAATACGTACATGGACAATCCATACTCCAGTTGGTAACTTTTCATGTACTCAGCGAATTGAAATTACTGGACATGGAAGTTTTGGTTTTGCCGATATTCAGTGGCCGTTAGATTATACTATTAGCGATCAATGCCAAGGAGTACCTCATCCTAATGATTTGCCAGCACCTTATAATAAACCTACCTGGAATCAGCGCGCATGCAGTATGATTGGAATTAGTTATAAGGATGATGTCTTTTATTTTGGTGATCCTCATGGCTCTGCAGGTTGTCGTAAAATAGTACGCACTTGGAAAGTAATTGATTGGTGCCAATACAGCCCAAATTCAAATCAAGGCTTATGGATGAAAGCTCAGGTTATTAAAATTGAGGATAAGCGTGCACCTGAATTTGTAAATTGTCCTGCTGCATTTGAAGTGGGTGTAAATAACTCTTGTGATGGCGCAGTTGTGAGTTTTCCGATTCCTGTTGCAGTAGACAATTGTAATAGTACTCCAAGAGTTACCAATAATTCTCAATTCTCGAATCAAAAGGGAGCAGATGCAAGTGGGTTTTATCCTTTGGGATCTCACGATGTTCGATTTTTAGCGGAAGACGGCTGTGGTAATTTTGATACATGTGTGGTTAGGGTAACTGTAAAAGACCTTAAGAAACCCACGCCAATATGCTACCATGGATTGACTGCTAATTTAATGCAAATGGGAGATGATGGATTTGTTCGGATATTGCCAAAGACTTTTGATGCAGGAAGTTATGATAACTGTACTCCGAGAAATTTGCTTAAGTTTAGCGCTGAACCATCGGAGTTTACTTGTGAAAATAGGGGTAGAAATGACATAAAGATAATTGTAGAAGACGAATCTGGAAATACAGACTATTGTGTGACATACGTTATCATTCAAGATAATATGGGCATGTGCCCTCCGGACACAACAGGAGGGCTAATAGCAGGTGAGATCACTTTTCACAATGATGAAGTAATTGAAAATGTGATGCTATACATTACAGATGATGCCCCAATGCCATCTTCAGTAACTGATATTGCGGGTATTTACCTCTTAGATAAATTAGTTGAAGGAAAAGAGTATAATATTCGACCTATTAGAAATGGTGCATTGAATGAAGGTATAACCACGGTAGATTTAATTATGTTACGACAGCACATAATGGGAGAGAAACTCCTTGAAGGCCCATATAAACGAATTGCAGCTGATGTGAATTTGGATAATAAGATTGATGTGCATGATTTAAATCAGTTGCGTTTAATCATGATGAGTGGTATTCAATCCTTCCCAGGTTTAACCCCATGGCGTTTTGTTGATAAATCATATCTTTTTCAGAATCCCCAACAGCCATTGAAAGAGAAATTCACTGAAATTTATCGTATTCAACAGCATTCTAAAGTGGATATGACTTTAAATTTTGTAGGCATTAAAATTGGTGATTTTGATGGTACTTGTTTGGATGCACCAAAAGACGATGAACCTGTTATTTTTACGCAAAATGGATCACGAAATAATGCAATAGGAACATCGATTGTAGCTGAAGATATTAATTTTGGTGGTGGGGTAGACATTCACACTTCGCTGAGTGTACATGATATGTCTATTGCGGCTGGTATGCAATTTACATTAAAGTTTGATGCCGATAAAATAGAATTTAAAGGTTGGAGCAATGCTTCAAGTGGTGTTTTTGAAGGATTGCAAGTAAGTTCAGTAGATAATTCAAAAGGTTTGATTTATTTTTCTTGGGATAATGAGGCTGGCCAAATCCCACAATTTGGAGAAGTGCTTGGTCATTTACGATTCCGGTCTTTAACAAGTGGTTCTTTATCAGAGGCTCTATCGTTCGGCAGTAAGCCATTATTGCCGCAAGTGTATGATCTATCTTTGGAGCCTTCAGCGTTACATTTAACCTTCCGAAATAAATCTTTTACGTTTTCTGACCAACTAAGCTGGGAAAACATTTATCCAAATCCTTTTACTAATGAATGTCAATTACAATTTATCTCTCCTCAAGATGGAATGGTTGAGTTGCAACTAATGGATTTGAATGGAAGGGCGCACAATGCGATGCTCCATTCTGTGGTTAAAGGCCATAACCAACTCACGCTTAAGTCTTCAATGCTTCCTGGACCAGGTGTTTATATGGCCGTTTTGAAATCTGGTGACCAGGTGGCTTATAGAAAGGTAATTCTGATGGATTAGTGCCAAATTTTTAACTGCATTAATTTACTCTTCGAATTCTAAATTCAATTTGTCTGTTTATTTTACTCAAAATAAGTCAATTTTATCAAGTATACTTACAAAGGCTCCGCAAGGGGCCTTTTGTTTGTTAATCAATTGGTTATATAGGATTTTGTGTTTGTATTCCAACTTTACAAACAGGTATGCCAGCAAAATTTTAAAAAAAATGAAAAAAAAATCGCTAAAAAGTTTGCACTTTATATTAAAAATATTTTACATTTGTATTCAATTCAATATTAGCACAAAAATATGTGCAACCATACTTACCTGATTGGCGAATAATTTCGCTATTCCCTTTTGAAAATTTGAACATCGAAGAAGTATCTGACGCTTGCGGCGATTAGATTATTTTAATGCAATATACATTATAAATAAATATAATACGTATATCGTTTGTTTTAAATTTATTGCGACTTTATTCGTTTTCCAAGGGAATTATTTACACTTGAATAATAGAGGCCAAATTTCTGGATAATGTAACTTAGGTTGCTTTTTTCAGAATGCGATAGGATGGCGGGGATCAAGAAAGAGGCTGCGGCTAGAGCTGCAACTGTTAATCCTGAGAACCTGAATTTTATGTCTGTTAGACCCATTGGAGCTATGCTGGATGGTTGCTTTCAGATTCCTGCCGATATCGTATAAACGCTCCATATTATATTAGTTGTGGATTAAAAGAATGGTGAATCAGGGCCAAATGATTTACATTCTTTTATTCATAATGAGAATTAGTAAAATGGTAGGGCCAACTACCGTTTGTTTAAAGTTGAAAAATGGGTTTATCTCATTTTTACATGTGTCTTTCTCCGGGTATAATCCTTTGTGATTCACCCACCAAAACCTACCACTTTTTATAGGCTGTACCACGGCACAACTTTGTCTATTTCTTGTTTTGTCAAGTGATTAGATCGCATTGTATAGGCTATACTGTTTGCAATTACCAATCTGTTAATATTTAAACGTACCTGAGATGAAAAGGGAAAACTACAACCGAATGATTTTAAAATGGGCCAGCTATCTGTTGCTTTTTTTAAGCCAGATTTCTACCATGGAACTACATGCTCAATGCAACGGTTCTCCGGCCTGTGGAGCAAACACGTATGGCTTATCAGAGTCGTGCAATGATGTAATTACGGCCGAGCATTTGCTTACCAATTACAATCCTTCCTGCAACTATACTGTTGTACTTATGCGCAACGGGATTCCTTCGCCTCCTATTGTTACAGGAGCTGATGTAGGAAAAAGTATACCTTATATGGTCAACCTTATAGGAGGCGGAGGCTGTACAGGTACTATATTGATTGAGGACAAACGCCCCCCAGTGGTTTTATGTCCTACTGGTCCTGTAACAGTGCCTTGTGGCTATGATCCACTAAGTCTGCCAAAGCCAACTGGTTTGGAAGATTGTTCGCCGCCTTTAAACATTTCTGCCCCAATTTTAATCCCACAATCGCAAAATAATGCCTGTGCGGATCCACTATTACGGGTATTTACAGCTAGATGGATTACGTTTGATAAATATAATAATCAAAATATTTGCGAATATGAACTTAGGGTAGTTCAAGCAAACCCTGCTAACGTTGCTGCTCCAAGAGATACAACATTGACCTGTGGTCCAGGTTTGAACTTGGATCCCGCCAATTTGGGTGTTCCAACGATTGACGGTGCTCCTTTTGTTCAAGCCCAAGGGGTATTTTGTAATCTCATGCTGAGCGACCATTCGGATAAGGTAAGTACTGTATGCGGCAATGCCCGTGTAATAACGCGTACATGGCAAGTTATGAATATGTGTGACCCTCTGGCTCCGCCTATTGTGGTAGCACAAACAATCAATATAGTAGATTTTCAGGCGCCTGTAGTCTCGTTGCCTACCAATCAAATTCAAGTCAATGCCCTTACCAATCAATGTGTTTCCGGTATTGTTAATTTACCTGCATCTACCATTACAGAGCAGTGTACTCCGGGTTCTTTGAATATTTTTATCAATACTCCA
>CAYUZA010000034.1:9670-13817 GCA_964449535.1 uncultured Saprospiraceae bacterium | reverse complement strand
TCCAGTGGGTGTTGTTAATGGTAATGGAGGAAGTATTGCAGGTGTGCCTGTAGGAACGCATCCCATTACTTATATTGTGAGCGATGCCTGCGGCAATAGTACAAGTGCTGTGCTAACTCTAACTGTAAGCGATAATACCCCGCCAAATGCTATCTGCCGCACCTTTACTACTATCCCATTGACTAATCTCGGTCAAGCTACAGCTCCGGCTCATGTGTTTAGCAATGGAAGCTTTGATAACTGCGGCCCTGTTTTCTTTAAAGTAGCCCGCATGTCTGGTAATGATTGCGATCCCAATCCGCAATATGACGATCAGTTACATTTTTGCTGTGCTGATATCCCGGATAATAACATAATGGTTGTCTTGCGCGTATATGACGTTAATCCGGGTCCTGGACCTGTAGATCCAAATGCATTCGCTGGCAGATATAATGCTTGTATGGTTGAGGTAGAAGTACAAGATAAATTACGCCCTACTGTAACCTGTCCATCCGATATCACAGTAGACTGTCTAACGGATATGGACTACTACATAACCGAAGAAATTCCCGCATCTTTTGACAATTGTGGCGAAAATATGACGGGTGAAGCAGTTTTAGATTCTACTAATTTTAATGTAGCATGTAAAACAGGTTTTGTTACCCGGATTATCACTTACTCTGATATGCAGAATGTTCATGTTTGTCAGCAGCGTATTACCCTACAGAATATCTCAATGCCAGGGGGCGTAATCATCCAATGGCCTGAAAATTTTATGGGTCAATCTTGTGGAAGATCGGTAAATCCTGATGATTTACCCCCTGCAAACGCAAGACCTATAGTTACTTCTTCATTGTGTGGTGCTTCTATAGGTATAGGCTATGAAGATATGGTATTTCAGATAGTTGAAGACGCATGCTTTAAAGTTGTAAGAATTTGGAAAATAATCAACTGGTGTACTTATGATCCTAATACAAATGAGGGTATGTGGACTCACGCTCAGACCATTAAAGTATTGGATAATGAAGCTCCTGTGATAGTAGCTCCAGAAGATGTTGAAGTAAATGTTTTAATCACCGACAACAATTGTAGTCAAGTAACAGCCTTGGTCGAGTCGGAAGACATAGAAGCTACAGATTGTACTCCTGAAGCCAGTTTACGTTATCGCTATCAGTACGATTTTAACAATGACGGTTCTTATGATACACCATTACTAGAAGGCAAAAATGCTAGTCGCACCTTTCCAGCAGGGGAGCACCGCATCCGCTATATTGTAGATGATTTGTGTGGTAATACCGCAGTGGCATTCCAGATGGTAACTGTATCCATAGAAGATGGCGGTGCACCTACTCCTGTCATGAAGGAATTACATACGGCTCTTATGCCTGGCAGTAATCCACCCATGGTTACAATCAATGCGTCCTTATTCAATTCTGGTAGTTTTGATAATTGTACGCCAGCAGGCTTGTTAAGATTTGCTTATTCCGATGATCCGACTGATACAGAGAAGACTTTTTTCTGCGAAAATGCACCAGTTGACACTGTAACCATATATGTTTTCGACCAGGCTGGCAATGCTGACTTTGTACGGGTAGCTATTCATATTCGTGAAGATGGGCTTTGCCCGGGTAATATTACCCAAGGTGGTTCTATTTATGGAAAAATTGTAAATGAATTCAACACAGAGATTGAGAATGTTCAAGTTGATCTTCAAAATAGCAACAAGACTCCTGTTGTAACGGGTGCAGATGGAAAGTTTGCCTTCGAAAGACTAGCGCGCAACCAGCATTATCGCTTGATGGCCGCCAAAAATACAGATCCTAGAAATGGCATTTCAACCCTTGATATCCTTATGATTCAGCGCCATAGTCTTGGCATGCAGGAGTTGAATTCTCCTTATAAATTACTTGCAGCAGATGTAAATAGAAATGGTAAGATAACGGCAAGTGATATTGTGGAGATTCAGCGTTTGATTTTGGGTAAAACGGAAACTCTTGCCAATCAGGAGTCATGGATGTTTATAGATGCAGCATTTGATTTTCCTGATCCTAAGGATCCATTTAATTACAATATTCCTCAGCAAGTTGATTTACTTCAATTGCCGTTGAGCCTTGAACGTGATTTTATAGGTGTCAAAATGGGGGATGTCAATAATACTGCTTCCATGAATAGTTTGACACAACAGTCAGGAAGTCGTAATGGCAATAAAAACCTGGATGTGGTGATTCAAGAGAGACAAATTAAAAAGGGAGAATACCTATATATTCCATTCACGTCCAGACAATATCAGGATGTAAATGGATTTCAAGCAACACTTCAATATGATAACGAAAAACTAGAGTTCGTGGGCATGCAAGAAGGAATGTTGCCAGCATTTGGTGATCAAAACTATCATCATGTGAGTGCGCAGGTAGGTACAGTAACATTTAACTGGTTCAAAGCTGAAGGAGCTTCTATCGAAGCAGGAGAACCTCTTCTTTATGCGCGGTTAAAAGCTAAAAGTGATGCGCTACTAAGTGATGTACTTTCTATCAATAGTTCAATCATTGCGAACGAAGTATATAATGCTGATGCCACTATCGGGAGCTTGTCCCTGGTATTTGAAGGCAAAATCAATAACCCACAAACTACCCGCTTACTACAAAATAAGCCAAACCCATTCTCCGATGAAACCAACATCCAATTTGAGTTGGCTCAAGGTGGTGAAGCTACCATTTCGGTGATGGATCTATCCGGAAAAGTTATCTGGCAACATAAAGGCAACTATACCGCAGGCGTGCAGGAGATTCGTCTACACAAAAATATGCTGGGTAAAGACGGTGTTTTCTTGTATCGATTAGATGCAGGAGATTTTACAGAAACAAAGAGAATGATTTTAGTTAATAATTAGGTATGAGTAGTTAAAAGGCAAGGAGCGCTCTAACGTGAGCTGCTCCGCCTTTTTTTTGCCACTTAATCGCTAACTATAACATGTAAGAATACACTGCCTGACAAGGTAGCGCAGGATTCTTTTATCCCCAAAATTAGGTCTTATGAAAACTACATTACAAAGAAAAGGCTTCCTTTGGTTTCAAATTATTTTGTTGTCTCTGGTCTGTATAGCACAGATCATTGCCTCACAGCCTTTGGTTAGCCAAAATTCGGTGTCAACCCCGAACATCCAAATTTCTAATGCTTGTACCTGTCTCAATAATGAAGAGAGTATTGGAACGGGTCAATTTTCCGAAGTTATAATAATCCAAAGTGTACCGGGTGAAACATGGACCGTTACTCAGGTAAGTGGATTGTATCAACCCCTGGCGCAAGTGCCGCCACTTCCTGCTGAGGCTATTGCAGAAGGCCTTATTATATCTGAAAATCCCTTACAGCCAGGAGAATATTCTCTGGATGTGGTTCATATAGATGCCATAGGTTACACCCTGGAGGTGAGCAATGGAACAGATACTTTGACCATTACCAATAGATGTTATTATGCTAATCCTGAGATAGATTTGTTGGACAATTATTGTATCAACTATCCGGCAATACCAATTGAGGTTATTAGTGCCCCTTACACTGGCTCTGTTACAGCATTGGTAAATGGAGTAACCTCCACCCATTTTGAACCAGGCACCTTAGGCTCGGGTCCACATACGGTTACGGTAACTTTTGAGGCGTTGCCTTTAGATGAATTTAGAAAAGGATGCAGGGTACAGCGCGAGAAGACTATAACAGTTTATCCTAATTATGTGGGAGGTTTTGCCTGTTCACACATTAATGTCGGCTTAAATGAATTTGGCTTTGCTAAAATAACCCCTCAGATGCTTTTGATGGGAGACTATGGTTGTTTTTCAACTTTTGAGATTGATATCATAGGTAGGGACACAGATACCTTATGGTGTAGCGATATTGGTACTACTTTTATGGTACGGGTAACTGATCCTGTGAGACTCAATTCATGTTGGGCTCGTGTAACCCCTGAAGATAAAATGGGTCCAACTATTCAATGCAGGGATACTACACTTTTTTGCGGAACTGAGCTGTTTGCCCGTCCAATCACTGATTTTGTCGAAGTTCGCGATAATTGCGATAGTCAATTTCAATTTGTTTTATTGAATCAATCGCCGTTTAGCAATCCGACTTGTCATCCTGACTATAGTGCAGCCATCACCCGAACATACAGAGCTAC
>CAYUZA010000034.1:0-9660 GCA_964449535.1 uncultured Saprospiraceae bacterium | reverse complement strand
GTATGGCAATACAAGTGTTTGTACACACACTATTTATTTAGATCGCCCGGTATTAAGTGAAATTCAGGCTCCTGCTGACATCACATTATCTTGTGAAGATATGGTTGATCTAACTCCAGAATCGCTTGGTTATCCACACGTCGGTGGCCAGGAAATTGGCTTTTATTGTGAATTTAGTATCACACATAGTGATTTTTCATTTACCAGCTGTCCGGGTACTAGAACCATAAAGCGTACATTTTGGATTACAGACTTATGTACCCGAGAAATGCGCATGCTGGCTCAGATAATCCAGATTCAAGATACTGTGGCTCCTGTAATTGTTTGCCCATCATTGCAAACTATAGTCAATGATCCATTGCAATGTGCCGGTACGTATAGATTTCCAACTATTGTTGCTACGGACAATTGCGCAGCACCTAATCAAATAAGTTTTTATTATTTTGCGAATGGGCTTTCGGTTACACCACCAAACCCAGTATCTCTTCCTGTGGGTGTAAACCAAATTGTAATTTGGGCTCAGGACCCGTGCTTAAATCTTGGCATTTGTCAGTATGAGGTAGTTGTGGTAGACCAAGAGTCACCTAATATGGCATGTAATCCAGCTACAGTTAGTCTTAATGTCGATGGTTTTGTGGTAGTTCATGCTGATTCGTTGGATAATAATTATATGGACAACTGTGCGCTAGCGGATACCTTGATAGCCCGCATGGGCGATCCGGTATTCGGAGAAACCATTACGTTTGAGTGTGATGATTTAGGGAATAACCCTATGATTGTTGTTCGGGTTTCGGATATTTATGGTAATGTGAATAGTTGTATGGTATCTGTGGAGGTACAAGACAAACTGGGGCCTAATGTTATATTTTGTCCGCCAGCCATCAATTTGCAATGTAATATTGACGATGAAGATCCTGGTGTAGAAGATCCTGTATTTAGTGACAACTGTGACCCTGCACCTCAAGTTGTTAGAAGCTTAGATGTTAGAGTAGAGTTATGCTGCGAGTCCTATTCAATCACTCGAGAGTGGGTGGCGACAGATAATATGGGTAATACAGGCGTTTGTCGGCAGGTCATAACATGGGAGGATACTACAGCACCTGATCTAGTGTGTTTAGATTCATTCGAAGTGTATTTGGATGCCAATGGGGTAGGAGAAGTAAATCTGGAGGATATATTTTTAGATGCCAGCGATGTTTGTTGCGGTGAGCAGACTCCACATGTTTTTGCGGGTAGAACCTTTACGTGTGAGGATCTTGGAGAAAGCCATTTCATAACATTGTTCGCAACAGATGATTGTGGCAATCAAGGAAGCTGTGTGGTAGAAATTACTGTATTGGATACTGTTGCTCCTGTTTTGTTAAATTGTAATGATGTGACACTTTCATTGTCGAATCTGCAAGATTGCAATCCTAGCGAAATAATTACATACCTAATCAACGAGGAACTTCAAGCTCAGGACAATTGCGATGAAGCTCCCGAAATCTTTTCTACTGGATCCTCAATTATTGAAGGATTTTGTCAAAATACACCAGGTATACTGATTGCCAATCTAACTTTTGGGGTGAGAGACCAATCGGAAAATGAACGAGCTAATGCCTGTGCTCTTACCCTCACCTACAGATATGATGTGCCACCTTCGGTGGTTCGATGCTCATCAGAATTTACGGTGCAACTGGATATAGATGGTGAAGCATCCCTGTCAGTTAGCGATGTATTTGAGGCAGCGTCATTGTGTGGACTTCCAATTACTTATTCAGAAACGCAGTTTAATTTCAATTGTGATTCTCAAAGAGATACCATAATTACCATATTCGCAGATCAACCTTGCTCTATTACTGGCGTTCCTTCAGTAAGTTGCACAACTAGGATTGCCATAGAGGACAATATCCCATCAGAGATTAATTGTCCTAACAATTTGATCACCTTACAACTCGAAGCGGATGGTACCGTTTCATTGACAGCTGCTGTATTAAGCGTCACTGCTACTGATAATTGTCACAAAGGTAGTTTTTTAATCAGTCCAGGCATTTTGGATTGCACAAATCTAGAATCAGAAATATCAGTAGTTATATCCTATACAGATGCAGATGCAACTGTTTCCTGCACCGTCTTGGTCGAGGTTGAAGATAATGCCAAACCTACTGCAGTGTGCCCGGAAGCCTATGTAGTGGGCAATGTGCCAACTCAATGTTATGGTATTTTGGATATTATGTTACCAACATCATTGGACAATTGTGGTGCGTTTTCTATAGCTTCAGTATCCAGTACTTACGAATATCCAGTAGGGGTTACTACTACAGTGACTGTTACGGCAACGGACGGATCGGGCAATACAGATACTTGCCAATTTACGGTGACAGTGGAAGATACTGAGCCTCCGGTAATTGAATGCTCAGACTTGAGTCCAGTATCATGTGTTGAGGATATCCCGCAAATAGTGATTTGGTTGGAAGCCACTGCTTATGATAATTGTTCGGAACAACTAAATATCATTCCGTACACCTATGAGTCAAATGTAAATGAATGTGGCGAGGGTACGATAGTTTTTACTTTTACCGATTCTGACGAAGCTGGAAATGTGGGTGTGACAAACTGTATGGTTACTTTAATAAGTGAAATGCAGACTTTTGATGTGAATGATATTTCTTGGCCTATTACCCCTCTGGTTACCAGTACTATTGAATGTGATGGTGATATATCTCCAGAAGCTTTGAATTCAGAGCCTTCATTGTCCAATCCATACTGGTGTTTAGGAGTGACCTTTACGGAAGAAGATGTAGAGTTGACTCCAGAATCGGGGGAATGTAGACGCGTTGAGCGTACCTGGACAGCACGAGCAGGTTGCTCAAATACGATATTGGCTACATTTATCCAGACAATTGTAATAGAATCGGATGACTTTGGACCAATCATTGTACAGGGTATAGCCAGGACTGAATATGGATACGGTGCTCCAAAGACACACTTTATGGTAGGAGAAACGGAGATGGGCACTGAGGGAGACATGGCGGGTAGATATGAGATTGAGTTATTGGATCCGATAACCCGGGTGGAAATTATACCTGCCAATTTTATAAAAGAGCCAGCAATTGGCGTAACGGTAGCAGATTTGTATGAATTGAGCCGATACGTGCATGGAAAAGAGCGTTATCTATCACCTTATCAGATTATTGCTGCGGATGCAGACCGCAATGGGCGCATAGATTCAGATGACGCAACTATCTTGAGGGAAGTAATATTGGGAAGTCGAACTGGATTTCCAGTGTCAAACTGGAGATTTGTTGATAATGATTTTGCTTTCAAAGACAATAATAATCCTTTGGCTGAAATTTTCCCAGAAACCAAGTGGTTGTCCATTGACCACAATAAGAACAGCTATCAGGCAAACTTTGTGGCCATACCTATGGGCGATATCAACACAAGTTTTGATCAGGGTTCGCGCCAGAGAATGAATGATGTGCGGAAATGGTATGCGAAAAATATGGTCTTGAAAATGGGATCCTGGAATGAAGTGCCCATTTACGCTAGTGAATTGACTGATATTGAAGCTGCTCAGTTTACGATTGAGGCTGATTTGAAGCTGGGTGAATCGATAACCATTCAAGGGCGTAACCAAGGTCAACTTGACTGGGTTCAGCATACGCATCTTCAGCAAGCGATTTCACTGGCTTGGTATAAAAAAGTAGATGAGAATCTGAAAGAGGATCAACCTGTATTTACCATTCGTTGGTATGCACTAGAAGAAAGAGATATTAAAAATGCCTTGCAATTAACCTCAAGCATTACAACAGCTAAACAATATAATCTTGGTGATCGAGATGGTGTACCTGTATTAGACATCATAAATGAAAGAAGCGCTGCATATGAATTATTTCAGAATGAGCCTAATCCATTTGTGAATCAGACAGCGATTGCTTACCAATTGCCAGAAGCGGAGGATGTCAACATCACCATCTATGACATTACGGGCAAACTAGTGTTGTCTATTAAAGAAAAAGGCAAAAAGGGAATGAATAGAAGGGTACTGGAAGGAGAGAGCCTGCTCCAAGATGGGGTATATTATTATCAAATAGAAGCTGGATCCTTTCGGGCGGCTAAGAAAATGATTAAGATAAAGTAGTAGTAGTTTTCATCAACAGATTTTAGTTTGCAAAAAAAACAGCGGGTGCTCCAAATGAGGAGGCCCGCTGTTTTTTTTATGTAATGGCAATCAACTAATTATACACATTGAAAAAAAAATGTGAGAAAAAAAAGGTGCAAAATGATACATTACGATTTTTCTGTATATATATTTGCATCGTAAAAGGCATAAAACGTATGTCATTTTATAATAACCTGAAATCGGCCAATTATTTATCTATCGAATGCTGATGGCCAAATCGCATTCATTCCAACCTTCCTGAGAGATCTGAACCTGAGCTTCCTCGTATATGATGAAAGTCGTATTGGAGGTATTCGGGAATTTTGCATGTAATGCCACAGGCACTGGTCTGAGGTCTGCATATACTTTTTTGTACCTAATTATTTTTAACTAAATTAAGATCTCATGAAGAAAACTACTTTTACTGAGTTGGTTGAAAGAAATCGGGATCGATTCTTTCAACAAATCCAAAAAGGCCTAGGAATAGGTTTCTTTTTGGCGTTTTCTCTGGTCTGGAACCTTCAGAGTGCCCAAGCTCAATGTTCTATGGCCTGTACTAATGCAAATATTGGAATCGCCAATAATTGCATTGCGTACATTTCACCATTAAGTGTGGCTAAAAACCACGGCGGATGTAATTCTTCCAATTGGAGAATTGATATTCGTGAGACTATGAATGGCCCTGTTATCGCAACGGGTAATTCTGGTAACCCTGCTCAGGTTAATGGGCATACTTATCTGAATCGTACATTGGTTGCAGAAGTAACTGATTTACAGTCGGGTAATCGGTGCTGGTCTTTTATATTAATAGAAGATAAAGCCCCACCTCAAATCACTTGTAATCCATTGACATTGGAATGCAACGAAATGTTAACTTATCAACCTATTGTTACTGATAACTGTCAGGTTACGAGAGTAATTCAAATTGCTGAATCACGTCGTAACGGAGATTGTACCCCTGGCTCTCCTGAAGAATTGGCGGGCATTACATCTGTAATTAATCGAACCTATGTTGCAATCGATCACGTAGGATTGCGTGACACTTGTACTGTTAATATATCAGTTCGCAGACCTGATATTAGTCTTGTCCAATGTCCGGATGATGAGGTTGTTTTATCATGCAGTGGCGATTGGGAAAGAGATCAGGCTGGAAATCCTCATCCTTCAGAGACTGGTTATCCAACCTACAAAGGTGCAAGTTTAGATCCCGCGGGTGCTTCATTGTATTGTAATTTAATGGTCGGATATACAGACCTAAATTTGTCTGGATTTTGCATGGGTGAGCGCAAAATTATGCGTCAATGGCGAGTTAGCGAATGGTATTGCGGTGAGGATTTTGACATGGTTTGTACTCAGGTAATTGTATTAAGAGACACAGAAGGTCCATCCATTACTTGTCCTGCTCCGTCAGAGGTAAATACTGGTTTTTACAGCTGTGCAAGTACATTAAATATTGCTCGTCCAATTGTGACTGACAATTGCTCACCAGCTAATGCTTTGGTGGTTGATCTAATGTTCCGTGATACGTTTGTAAATAACTTTCAAGGGGGTAATATAAATGGTTTCCAGGTTGGTCAAAATATCATTACTTTTAGAGCTTATGACAATTGTGGAAATTCTGCAGAATGCACGCAGGTTATTAGCGTAGTGGATAGAGTCTCTCCTATAGCTATATGTCGTTCATTCACAACCGCATCATTGGGCACTGAGGGCACTGCTCAAGTTTCTTGGTCATCATTTGATGATGGAAGCTATGACAATTGCGGCATTGATCGAATCGAAGTACGTCGTATGGATGAAAATTCATGTGATGGCGATGATAATTTCAAGGAATATGTACAAGTATGTTGTACAGATGTAACGGGACCAGAAATTCCTCCAGTAATGGTAGTATTGAGGGTTTTTGATGTGAGTAATAATTCAAATACTTGTATGGTTGCCCTTGAGGTTCAGGATAAATTACCTGCAACTATCCAATGTCCGCCAAGTGGTACCGTCGAGTGCGGTTATAATTTGGATGATCTCTCAATATTTGGAACGGTTGTAAATCAGAAATTAGGCGAAACACGCAATCCTGTGGTCATTAATGGTAATACTTGGGGATTAGATGGATTCGCTTATGATAACTGTGATGTAACTATAACGAGCGAAGAAGATACGAATCTTACTTCTTGTGGCGCAGGTACTGTAACGCGTATTTTCCGGGCGGTAGGTGCAGGAAATAGTGTAGTGGCTTCTTGCACGCAAACAATACAGGTAATTAATAACGTTAATTATTTACCTCAAAGCATAGTTTGGCCATGCGATATTATGTTAACAAACTTTTGTACTTCTAATCCCGCTACTGATTTGAGTCCTGATGTAATTTTGACTATTGATCCGACATTAGTTGCAGTAACTGGATGTTCTGACAATCGTACCACCAATCGCTTCTATGATAGACCTCGATTTGCGGATGATGAGTGCACGCAGGTAGGTGTTAGTTTTAAAGATCATGTATTTGAAATTCAAGATAGTGGCTGTTATAAAGTAGTAAGAGAGTGGAAAGTTATAGATTGGTGTGCCATGGAACAAAATCCTGGTGTTCCTGTAACCGAGTTTATTTATAATCACATACAGGTTATAAAAGGTAAGAATACAGTTGGTCCTCAAATAGAATGCAATGATGCTGTGAGTGAATGTTCGTTCCAGAATGATTGTTCTACAGGCGAGTCATTAACAATTAGTGCCACAGCGACTGATGATTGTACCGATGCTGGTGAACTGTTTTGGAGGTGGGAATTGTTTCAAAACAACGGCAATACAGTTTCAGCTTCAGGAAACGCAAATACATTTACAAGAAACTTCCCGGTAGGTACGCATAGAGTTAGGTTCTTAGTAGAAGACAAGTGTGGCAATACTGCTGCTTGTACTCAACTGGTAACCGTGAGAGATTGTAAACAACCAACGCCTATTTGCCATAATTTGGTGATCGATCTAATGATCAATGGTGAAGTATCTATCGGTGCTGCTCGTTTTAATGCTGGTAGCAATGATAACTGTACACCTCAAATGGATTTGATCTACAGAATAGAGCGTACACCATTTGTGGCTCCAGGCGCAACTCCTCCAGCATCGGCAAGTGCTACAGCCTTGTTTGATTGCGACGATCTTGGTCTCAACGATGTTCGCATCTGGGTGGGTGACTTAGATGGAAATTGGGATTATTGTACTACAACTCTACTTGTTCAAAACAATCTGGGAGCTAACTGTGTAGGCAACGGAGGTATAATAGCTGGGCGCTTGAAAACAGAAAACAACGAGGCAGTAGAAAAGGCGGAGGTGTTAAAAGAAGGTCAGCCCACCGATATGTACATGACAGGAAATGAAGGTATGTACCAATTCGAAAATGTTGAAATGGGATCTACCTTCGCTATTAAACCTAAGCGCATGGACAGCCCTGCTAACGGGGTATCAACTTTAGATATCCTTAAGATCCAGCGTCATATTCTTGGTATGGAAGATTTGGGTAGCCCTTATAAAATCATCGCAGCAGACGTAAACCGCAGCGGTATGGTGACAGGAGCAGACTTAGTTGAAATGCGTCGTCTGATTTTAAATACCATTCAAGAGTTTACCAATGCTCCATCTTGGAGATTCGTACACAAGGATTACACGTTCTTTGATCCTACCAATCCTTTGGCTGAGAATTTTCATGAGGAAGTACAAATCGTAAATTATCAAGGAGCAACTCCTGTGATTGATTTCGTTGCGATTAAAGTAGGTGATGTAAATGAATCAGTTACCGCTAATAGCAGCACGCTACAATCGGCTGAAGGAAGATCTGGCAATGCTCTTATCTTTGCTATAAACAACCAGGAGGTAAAAGCAGGTAAAACTTATGAAGTAGCATTCACTTCTGCTGATTTTAGAAACATCTTTGGTTATCAGTTTACATTAGGTTTTGATGCGAGTTTGTTGAAACTAGAAGATATCAAAGCAGGTGTGATTGATGTTAAAGATGAAAACTTTGGGTTTAGCTATTTGGCTAATGGATTGATTTCCAATAGCTGGAATACTAATGTTGCTCAAACTGCAGGCGCTGATGATGTATTGTTCACACTAGTATTTACAGCATTAAAAGACGGTGAGTTGAGTGAAGCATTGAGTATCAATTCTCAAATAACTGCGGCCGAAGCTTATGACAATTTGGATGGACAAACTTTAGGAGTACAACTTGCCTTCACTGGTGCGGGTGTACCATCTGAAGCTTCATTCGAATTGTTCCAAAACCGTCCGAATCCATTTGATAACAGCACAACCATCAGCTTCAACCTTCCAGAGGCTCAGTCAGCAAAGCTAACTGTATACGACCTTAATGGTAAGGTGGTTTATGCCATAGATGGTAATTATAATAAAGGTTACAATGAAGTACAACTTCAGGCAGCATCTTTGATGGGTGTAAGCGGAATATTGTACTACGATTTGAAAACCGAAGGAGCTACTGCTGTGAAGAAAATGGTTCGTCTGAACTAAGAATTACTCGGTAAATAGTACTGTATTTGGGATGAGCCCCTTCTGGAAACGGAAGGGGCTTTTTTATTGATAATCAATTAAATAAAAATATATATAAAAAAATATAAAAAATAAATTGCATATGTATTTGTTATATTAATAACATGCTTATATATTTGTGAAGCAATAAGTAATATTTTGCTTTTTGCAAACCTGAACCTCACCAACAGAGATCTAAAACTTGGATCAGTATAGCCAACTGATCTTTCCATTAACCTACCTGAGATCGGGTTGGTCTTGAACCGCAATATCGGTTTAATCTCCAATCCAATTAGTTTTTGAATCCGGTGTCAAGGCACCTCATTTTTATTTTTAACCAAAACTAAGATCTCATGCAGAAGGTTACTATTACCGAGTTACCGCAGGCAATTTCCCAAAGTTACCTGCAAAATTTGTGGCGTTACGCTACACACCTATGGCTAATCGCCATATTATACTTACCAGGTTCGTTAGATGCACAGAATCCATGCTCTATGGCGTGTGCCAATGCTAATATTGGAATCAGCAATGGCTGTATGGCCTATGTATCTCCATTAAGCGTTGCTAAAGTCAGCCAAAATGGTTGCGATCCAAATACCTGGGTAATTCATATCCGCGAGACCATGAATGGTCCGGTGATTGCGAGTGGCACAGACCATACTCCTGCTCAACTGGATGGTAAAACTTACATCAACAAAACATTGGTTGCTGAAGTTATCGATCTTGCCTCCGGAAATAAATGTTGGGCATTTATAGTTCTGGAAGATAAAACCCCTCCTGCCATCGTATGCGATGATATTACATTGACTTGCGAAGAAATGTTGAGCTATAAGCCGAAGGCTACGGATAATTGTGAAGTTTCCCAGTTACTCAGAATCAATGAAACCAAACGTCAGGGAAATTGTACCAAAAGATTTGGTATTGCTGTGATAAACAATGGTTTTTCTTTGTGGGATCCGGCTGCCACGCAAGTACAAGACGCT